>NZ_JAFMOZ010000046.1:0-1419 GCF_019049615.1 Rahnella sp. BCC 1045
TAACCCTGAGGCGTGATAACGAGCCACTACGGTGGTGAAGTAGCTGATGCCATGCTTCCAGGAAAAGCCTCTAAGCTCCAGGTAACACGAAATCGTACCCCAAACCGACACAGGTGGTCAGGTAGAGAATACTCAGGCGCTTGAGAGAACTCGGGTGAAGGAACTAGGCAAAATGGTGCCGTAACTTCGGGAGAAGGCACGCTGGCGCGTAGGTGAAGGGACTTGCTCCCGGAGCTGAAGCCAGTCGAAGATACCAGCTGGCTGCAACTGTTTAATAAAAACACAGCACTGTGCAAACACGAAAGTGGACGTATACGGTGTGACGCCTGCCCGGTGCCGGAAGGTTAATTGATGGGGTTATCCGCAAGGAGAAGCTCTTGATCGAAGCCCCGGTAAACGGCGGCCGTAACTATAACGGTCCTAAGGTAGCGAAATTCCTTGTCGGGTAAGTTCCGACCTGCACGAATGGCGTAATGATGGCCAGGCTGTCTCCACCCGAGACTCAGTGAAATTGAACTCGCTGTGAAGATGCAGTGTACCCGCGGCAAGACGGAAAGACCCCGTGAACCTTTACTATAGCTTGACACTGAACATTGAGCCTTGATGTGTAGGATAGGTGGGAGGCTTTGAAGCGTGGACGCCAGTCTGCGTGGAGCCAACCTTGAAATACCACCCTTTAATGTTTGATGTTCTAACTCGGCCCCGTGATCCGGGGTGAGGACAGTGTCTGGTGGGTAGTTTGACTGGGGCGGTCTCCTCCTAAAGAGTAACGGAGGAGCACGAAGGTTAGCTAATCACGGTCGGACATCGTGAGGTTAGTGCAATGGCATAAGCTAGCTTGACTGCGAGAGTGACGGCTCGAGCAGGTACGAAAGTAGGTCATAGTGATCCGGTGGTTCTGAATGGAAGGGCCATCGCTCAACGGATAAAAGGTACTCCGGGGATAACAGGCTGATACCGCCCAAGAGTTCATATCGACGGCGGTGTTTGGCACCTCGATGTCGGCTCATCACATCCTGGGGCTGAAGTAGGTCCCAAGGGTACGGCTGTTCGCCGTTTAAAGTGGTACGCGAGCTGGGTTTAGAACGTCGTGAGACAGTTCGGTCCCTATCTGCCGTGGGCGTTGGAAGATTGAGAGGGGCTGCTCCTAGTACGAGAGGACCGGAGTGGACGCATCACTGGTGTTCGGGTTGTCATGCCAATGGCATTGCCCGGTAGCTAAATGCGGAAAAGATAAGCGCTGAAAGCATCTAAGCGCGAAACTTGCCTCGAGATGAGTCTTCCCTGTGGCTTTAAGCCACCTGAAGGGACGTTTAAGACTAAGACGTTGATAGGCTGGGTGTGTAAGTGCAGCGATGCATTGAGCTAACCAGTACTAATGACCCGAGAGGCTTAACCTTACAACACCAAAGGTGTTTT
>NZ_JAFMOZ010000045.1:0-1416 GCF_019049615.1 Rahnella sp. BCC 1045
TTGTCATACTTAAAATAGAGCACAGCGATTTCTTTGATGAGATAGAATCTAAAATTAAAAAGGGACTCCCTCTTAATCGTCAAAGACTCCAAAAATCGTGTTTAGTTAGCTTCAGTAATACATATGATGTTGAAGAGATACTTATATCTGATAGCGGAGCGTCGATCAGTGAATACTGGTGGAAAAGTTTCCTTAGTACCGTAGAGCTTCAAAGTTCTGAACTCAATACAAAAAATGCATTCGGATCAATAGAGAGCTTCCTTAAAAGGGAAGTTGAAAAGCACTCTTCTGTCGACTATTGGTATATGCGTAATGATATTATTACTTACTTTAGAAATAATGATCAATTTGCATACGATGAAATCGTAGAAAAAGTTCGTTCTCACAAACCCGAAAGTCCAGTAATCAATGAACGATTCGAAAGCATAATTGAAAAATTCAAGGCATTGCCAGACCATAAAACCTCAAAATTTGATAGGCAATTTGAATTAGAACCAAGTGTAATTCGTGCTAGAATTAAGAAAACCATTGTTTTATCTGATAATATTGAGTTAAGAATTAATGGTGAAGTAGCTGATTTTCGTAAAAAAATCGTTCCAGACTCTGATGAGTTAGGCAAGTATTTGAAAATTTACTCGGATGCTGGATACGAAGAGTTTGGTGGGGAAAAAGAAGAAAAATTATGAATATAGTAGCCAAAATATCCGATTTATTCATGCCGTCGCAAGAAGTCTCTTCTTGCGACAACTTTATTATGTTTAAGGCTGAATATCGTATTTTAGAAACTACTATCCACCTTGATTATTCCCAACGAGTGGCAGAATTAACCACCGAGGCCATCAATAACAATTTAGATATTGATGTTGAATTTAAATTTCAGGCTTATGATTCGTTCAACCTTCTTATTTCTTCTGAGCATTGTAGTGACCTTCAGCAAGTAAGAGATCATCTTGATAATGCTATTCAATTTAGAGAAATCGACGATACTGTTACTATGTCGATTTCTATTCATAAAAGAGATGCATTAGAAAAAGATAATAAGATTCATATATTCAATTTTGATAACTTCGTTAGTAATGTCTTCAGGGAAAATGGAACTACAATTTTACCGCTACTTAACTCCTTTGATTTAAATAAGGAGCTAATCTTCAATATTTGGAATGATATTCATTCCTTTGGGTCTGAGACAATTAAGTTTGTTAGCCAAAATGATATGGTTAGTTCTCGTGAACTTAATATCTCTCGCGACGAAATTATTTCTAAAAGGAATAAAAGCTGCCATTTTATAAATGATTCACAATACAAATTTGTTCCTGAAGATTTCTTTATTACACCTTCAGAATCTTGTCATCCCGATATTAAACATGCATTTGATTCTCTGTTAACTACTTTTTTGATAGTTTATCTCACTGATAC
>NZ_JAFMOZ010000044.1:0-1335 GCF_019049615.1 Rahnella sp. BCC 1045
CCCTTATGGTATGAGAACTATATTTTTCAATCCAACAAAATCTTATAAAGCCTAAGCGTCTCTGCGAGGATTATTGTTGAACAGAATTTTTTTTCAACTAGCTCCCTGCCATTTTTTCCCATCGTGTTTCTTTCTATTTCATTTTCCAACAAGTACTGCAATTTATCAGTCAAAGTGGCCACATCGCCAGCATCGATCAGATAACCATTAACTCCATCCTTTATCAAAAAACCACAACCACCAATGTTATATGAGATAATTGCTCGCCCGACTGACGAAGCTTCAAGTAAAATCCTTGGTATTCCTTCAGGGTAAACTGAAGGAAGTGCCACGATATTGGCATTTTCAATAACTTCCTTCATATTATCACATTTTCCCAGCCAGTTAATATTACCCGCTAAATGTTGCTCTTCAAGGTAAGGCATTGGTATTGAGTCAGGGTCGTCTGGAGTCGCGATCCCTGCAACATCTAAAGTGAAATTGACGCCACGGGAGTGGAGAATACATTTTGCTTCAATTAAATCATCAAGTCCTTTACTCCAAAGTAAACGACTCGCAAATAAAACTGTAGGTAATTTCCGAGATTGTTCTGGTGAAAAAGAATAATCAGAAGTATTTACTCCAGCACCATCAATAACAAAAGCTTTACCGTTATCTACATTAATTAAATCAACAAGACAAGAACGATCATTTTCATGTTCGAAAGTAAGTAAACATTTTTTGTTCGAAAAAATATAATTATAAAATGGTGATATCAACTTTCGTAAAAATGTAAATTTTAAACTACTTCCTGTGAAAACCCGGCCTAACCCAACAAAGCTAATGACAATGTTTTTTGAGTATAGCTTTGAATATACACCACCGATAAGACATGGTTTTATGGTAATACAATGCAATACGTCAGGATCAACTTGCCTGATCAATTTAAATATCTTAAGGGAATCTAAAATAAATCTAACCGGATTTAAGGATTGAGACGGCATTGCCGAGTTAAAACATATAAATCCTAAAGCAGTAAATTTATCAATTAAGCTGCTGTCAATAAAATGGCTGATAATATAGACCTGATAACCTGCTTTTTGAGTACATAGTGCTCGCTCAAGCCAATGTAAATCAAAGTACCAGTCCGAGTTAATGAAATAACATATTTTCTTCATTTATATTAACCATTAATGACGCTTACCTGTTTTAAACCTGAATCCATCGCACACTGCAAAAAAAATATACTTTAAATACTCAACTTTCTGGTTCTGATGCGACACGTTCAATAGAGCTTTAAAAACCCGAAATACAATACCACTTGTTGAATATGGCGTGTCATACTTAAAATATTTT
>NZ_JAFMOZ010000043.1:0-1329 GCF_019049615.1 Rahnella sp. BCC 1045
CAATATACCATTTCACACATTGTGTTATTGCTGGTGTTTAGTATTTTTTACCAGATCTTTGCCAAATCGATAAGCGGGAAGCTCTATTAAAGCCAGGGTATATTTTGATATAATAATTGTCAGGCTCACAGCGAGCGTGGCAAAGATAACATTATTATATAAATTATCATCCTTAAACTTCAACAATAAATAAACAATAGGAGTATGCATAATGTATACAGAGAATGAGATTTTACCCAAGTATACTAAAGTTTTTGATTCTAAAAAACGTGTTAAATCAAAATCTAGAAGAGGTATCATTGATATTGCAAAGGCAATAATTAATGTCAGAGGAAGATAAATGCTTAAGTCTATATTCAGCCCAAAAAGTACAATCATCATACTAGTAAATGATAATGATACAAATCCAAAGGCTATAGTTTTGTGATTTTGGATGTGATTTTTATATTTCATTGATATTTGATACGCGCAGACGCCTGCTGACATGCAATATACGCATCGAATAACGCCGTCACTTAAAAATGGAAATTTGGCTTGAGCAGCACCTTTAACATCAATCCCTATGTAATAAGCCATTGCGCAGCCAACTAATAAAATAACCCAAGGCACTGATTTTTTAGTACAGCAGAGAAGGAGGACTAAGGTCCCTGCAAACATTTCAACTGATATAGACCAGCTTGGGATATTTGTCTTTGGTAAAAAACCTATTCCCAGGGAGTTTGTTAGTGTGAGGTCACCAATTACGTTAAATGGAGTAATATTACCGACCCAGGACGGGAAAAAAGTACCGCTGGAAAAATACAATGCCAGAGGAATGCATACAATAGCAAGAAGGTGTAAAGGGTAAAGTCTAAAAAAACGAGTCACTATAAAGTCAAATGATGTCATTGTTCTATTACTTAATTTTTCATTATAAGAATGATATAGAACGATACCCGATAAGATAAAAAAAATGTCTACAGCATAATCTGGGTTATGAAAAATATCATACCCGGTATGCCAGCCGGTAAAATGGCTGTAGGAATGTGACAATGCCACACCAATAGCAAGTAAGCCACGCAAACCATCTAAACCAGCAAGGCGTTTCATCAAGAACTTTTTCCTTTATGTACGGATTCCACAACATGGATCTTGAGAAATCATTAATGAAGACAAAAAATGAAAGTCTTAAATGCCATCCAGCGTGAAATAATCTCGATAAGTCAACACGAAGAAGAGAGGCGGCACTTTCTAACCAGGAGAGGAGACATGTTAGCTTGGATGCTAGTTTAAAGTAAAGAAAGAGTAAGTTGTGTAAAATGTTAGTAAATTTTACGGATTGTATAAAAA
>NZ_JAFMOZ010000041.1:0-1136 GCF_019049615.1 Rahnella sp. BCC 1045
GTTCTTTTCGCCTTTCCCTCACGGTACTGGTTCACTATCGGTCAGTCAGGAGTATTTAGCCTTGGAGGATGGTCCCCCCATATTCAGACAGGATGTCACGTGTCCCGCCCTACTCATCGAACTCACAGTCTGTGCATTTTTGTGTACGGGACTATCACCCTGTACCGTGCGACTTTCCAGACGCTTCCACTAACACACAAACTGATTCTGGTTCTGGGCTCTTCCCCGTTCGCTCGCCGCTACTGGGGGAATCTCGGTTGATTTCTTTTCCTCGGGGTACTTAGATGTTTCAGTTCCCCCGGTTCGCCTCATTACACTATGTATTCATGTAATGATAATGTGTCGAAACACACTGGGTTTCCCCATTCGGGTATCGTCGGGTATAACGGTTCATATCACCTTACCGACGCTTTTCGCAGATTAGCACGCCCTTCATCGCCTCTGACTGCCTAGGCATCCACCGTGTACGCTTAGTCGCTTAACCTCACAACCCGAAGGTGTTTCCACCGTCGCATTGCGATTATTTGAGAGACTCTGTTACAGGCTAATCACCACTCAGTACTTCTACGGAGAGTGATGTTCAGCTGTAAACTTTCAATTTTTCAGCTTGTTCCAGATTGTTAAAGAGCAAAATACTTCGCAGCATACTGTTTCCAATACGCTCTGAAGTATTATTTAAAGGCTGTACGGTAATGGTGGAGCTAAGCGGGATCGAACCGCTGACCTCCTGCGTGCAAGGCAGGCGCTCTCCCAGCTGAGCTATAGCCCCATACAGTCACTTACAGATACCTTAATCACTAACACATCACAGGATGAGTTAGCCAATTTGTTCTCAGGCAAGGCGAAGTCATACGACGTTTGCTTGTGCAAACAAGTATGGCGACAACGCAGCATGAGGACGAATTGGTAGGCCTGAGTGGACTTGAACCACCGACCTCACCCTTATCAGGGGTGCGCTCTAACCACCTGAGCTACAAGCCTATTAAGGTATTTCTGCTCGTTACTTTCTATCAGACAATCTGTGTGGACACTGCACAATGCGTATCTTGAGGTAAGGAGGTGATCCAACCGCAGGTTCCCCTACGGTTACCTTGTTACGACTTCACCCCAGTCATGAATCACAAAGTGGTAAGCGC
>NZ_JAFMOZ010000040.1:0-1112 GCF_019049615.1 Rahnella sp. BCC 1045
GTTATTAGCTGTATCGAACAAAAAAGCTTGTACAAAAGTAATGAAATTAACTTCTGCTCCGATATAGTAAAAGCTTTTGGTCCTAATGGACAAAATGGTAAGGAGTATCAGGAGTTTTACTTTGACATATCAAGGGCTATTGGAAGCTTATTAACATTAAAAAAAATTGATAGTCCGCGTCTAATGTTGCATCAAGCAAATCTACTTAGAGAATATGGAAGAAGAAAATATACTGATGCTTCCGTTTATTATCCAGAGTACTATGAAATTCTTCAAGAAGCGTTAACTGTAATTGAAAAGGCGATAACCTCAGAAGAAAAAAAGGAACTCCCGTCAAATAGGCAGTTCAGCTATACACTGATTACATTATACGGAGAGAAAGCATCAATTCTTGGGACTTTAGCAAACCAGCTATCAAATGCCAATGAAGATGAATCCATTGTTTCCAACTATATTACCGAAGCAATAAACACCCTGAAAGAGTCATTTAAATATAACATCACTAATTATATTTCCTTAGATTCTATTGCCTGGATTGTTATGAATCACTCAAAGTCTTCAGTTCACCTTGAAGCAGATAAGCTAAAATTCCTTTTAGATGCAATAAGCATTTTTAATGAATATAACATTGAAGATTTAGAGGAAAGATATAGAGTTGATTTTCTCAATAGAAAGACCGCATTGTATGAAAAAATTGGTAATGACGTCATCAGTCAGCAAACGTTAGAACAGCTGAAAACTGTCAGTTTAGAAGACTATCATTATTACATGCTTACGAAGATTACATCAAAAATTAATTTGACGGGTGAATATGATGATGAAAACTCACAGAACCTTGCAAAAGCGCTTGAATATATCAATATGTATAAAGACGAATGCGCAACATCTTATAAGATAAGTGTATTACATTTAAGGTTGTTTTGGTTTTACGAAAACAAATCTCCTATGTTAAAAGGTGAGCGGGTTGTAATTAAAAAAGACGATTCTTTTTGGGAAGATGTATTAAGTCTCTCTCAAAAAATACTTTCATTAGCTTATAATAATAATGTTATTATTTATACTTTCTTAAAGGCTGTTGCATTATTTCATCTTGGTCTTTATAAAGATAGTGA
>NZ_JAFMOZ010000039.1:0-1097 GCF_019049615.1 Rahnella sp. BCC 1045
GGGTTTATAATAGTGAAACAGATTTCAGATCAAGGAATTTATTTATTAGATTCTGTTTCTTGACTCAATATTCATACGAGAGTAAATATGACGGCTTTAGATACAATAAATGAACAACGTTCTATAGTTGATAAAATTAATGAAATTCTAGTAATTCATGGTCTCCCAGGAGAGATAACTCTTTCTGATTTAACATTTCATGGTAAATACGTAAATGATCTGGTTAAAGGCAATCATAAACTATCTGATTTAATTACTAATCATCTTTGGCCAAGCATTAACTTAGCCACCGTTTATCACTATACCAGTAGATCTGCGGCTGAATGCATTCTTAACTCAGGAATATTTCGCCTTACAAATATCGAAAAGAGATATAATGAAGGAGAAATAATTAGGTTTTGTGAAACACATAACCTTACTGGGTATCTTCAAGAATCCAGTGACAATACCCCTTTGTATCGTGAACTAATCATGCCTAATACATTTTATGCATCCTTTACTGAAGCCGATATCCCCAAGGATAAGGAGGAGTATTTCTGGAATGTTTTTGGATGTCATGATGGTGTTCGATTGAAATTCGAAATTCAAGCCACAAACAGTAACTTTAGACGTGTTAAATATGAAATGAAAGCAGGACAACCGTTACAGCCATTATTTGATTTAATTGAAGAAATTAAAAATGAGTACGGTTTTATCTTTACTATGAAAGGCATTTCTCGTCTATGTTCTTTTTATCTTCCAGGTGAATATAGTTGCGAAAATGAGTATAGACTTCTCCATCGAACATGGGATGGAGGGGATATCCAACCTAAAGGTAATGGAGTCCAAAGTTATATAGAGCTTCCTTTGAATTTAATGAATGAGTGCGGATTTAAGTTGAAAATAATTGAAGTGCAATCTAAAGAGCAAATCAACATGCCATGTAATTATTTATTTTCTAAACGGGAAGTGATTTAGGTATAACTTAAACAGGATTAGCACGAATTGATGATATTTTAATATTTTGGGGATATAGTCCCCTTTAAGATATTTCAAAGATAAATTCAAAGGCTTTTATGCACATCATTTATATATCAATGATTCTTTTTAATCTTTAT
>NZ_JAFMOZ010000038.1:0-1094 GCF_019049615.1 Rahnella sp. BCC 1045
ATATATATTTTCCCTACATATTCCCCAATCACTCCCAGGCATAATAATTGTACTCCACCAAGAAAAATGATTGAAATCATGACGGACGTCCAACCTTCAACGGTACTTCCGTTTATTTTTTCTATGATTGCATAAATTGCAATCAGAATTGATACGAGACAGGTAATGAACCCGAAAGCAGATATCATACGAAGTGGAGTTATTGTAAGTGATGTAATCCCCTCTACTGCTAATGAAATCATTTTTTTAAGAGGATATTTAGACTCGCCAGCTATTCGCTCATCTCTTGAGTAATAAACCTTTGATGAGCTAAAGCCTAGTAGAGGAACTATACCCCTTATGTACATATTTTGTTCTTTGAAATTTAGCAAGCAATCAACTGCTTTCCTGCTCATTAGTCGGTAGTCAGCATGATTGGATACCTGACTTACACCCATTTTTTCCATTAAAGAATAAAACATTTTTGCAGTCGTTCTTTTGAAAGGGCTATCAGTAGATCTATCGTCTCTAACGCCGTAAACGATATCGCTACCTTCTTTATATTTTTCTAACATGACCTCTATGCATTTAACGTCATCTTGTAAGTCAGCGTCAATACTTACCACTGCATCAGCTTTAGATTCAGATAAACCAGCAATTAGTGCGTTTTGGTGTCCTCTATTTCGAGATAATTTGATTCCAGATACAAAAATATTTTTATTGCATGCATCTTTGATTTGGTCCCATGTATTATCCTTGCTGCCGTCATCAACAAAGATAATTTTACTGTCATGACCGATCCTGTTTGCGGCAATTAATTTGCATAAAATATCACCAAGTATTTGGAGGCAGTGTGGGAAAGCTTCCTTTTCATTATAGCAAGGGACAACAATGTCCATGCTCGGAGTCAGCCCTTTTCTTCTCTGCGATATTTCTTTCATTTCATCACCCAAAATCTGTTAAGTAAAAATCCTGTAATTGTATAAAAAATCATTCCAATAATTTGTGCAAAAAATTTATAATCTGGGAAAGAAAATAATATTAGCTTTATCGGGATGAGGTTAACAAGGTAAGCTATGCCACACGTTATTAAAAACTTCATTAATCTTGAGAAG
>NZ_JAFMOZ010000037.1:0-936 GCF_019049615.1 Rahnella sp. BCC 1045
ATATAATTTATTTCTTGTTGTGCCTTTCTTTTCCGAGTTTTTCTTCCAATGTGTGCTCTCAACAAATTTGGCATGCTGATAAAATAATTCAAAGCTCGGGCATGATTAAAGAAGTGTCTTCATCAAAAAGGTTGCATTTCTACATTGCACCAATTAACAGTTGCGCAAGAAGTGATTTCATCATAAAGGGTGATAGAGTTATTTTTTACAAAACCTATAATAATTTTGATTATATTGCCTATGTAACAAAAGGTGGAGAAACAGTCACAGGCTGGGTCAAAAATAGCGATTTAGATGCAATAGAACCCTCTCAGACGGAATTAAATGCATCTGACTTTTCGCTCAAAATACAAGGAGTAAAAATTGACGGAGCCTCACTGAGCAGCGACAAACTTAGTTTAGACAAGTCAGAACTTAAAGAAACTAAACCGGGATTCAGAACAACATTTTCAAGCTGATAACAGGGACTCGCTATGTCAATCATTCCAAATATCAAATTTCCGATCCCTAAAAGTGCACAAGGAACGTCATTTAGTCATGCCGAGGACCTTCTTAATCATCTGAGAGGCGAACATTCGGGTCAGTGGCTCATCAGCCGCTCTAGCTTGTTTCACGGTGGCATCCATATCTCCAGCGCGACGACGCCATGGTGTGCGTTACGGGGTAATGATGTCGATGAACCGGGTACGGGTATTAAAGGTCGCGGCGAACAGGCGCTCATATGTATGGCTGATGGAGAGGTTGTCGCTTATCGCATCTGCAAAGATTATCTGAAGGCCCCATGGTTTACTGGTCCCCTTAGCTACTCTGGGTCATTTGTGTTGATCAAACATAAAGTGATGCCCGGAGAAACCGAATCCAGCCAGCTGACGTTCTACACGCTCTATATGCATTTAGCCCCCTGGACTGCATATCAGTCAGCAAACACGTCGCGTT
>NZ_JAFMOZ010000136.1:0-134732 GCF_019049615.1 Rahnella sp. BCC 1045
AAATAATATATTTAAAATAAAGAATGACTTTGTGGTAAATTAATTACCAAGTTGCAGAATCATCACTGCAATTCAATTTCCCCTTCCTTGGTTTTAATTATTCGTATTAACTTGCCGTGATCCCTGTCAACGGCCTTATTATTGCCCCGCCTGACTGCGGGGCTTTTTTTTGCATAAAAAAACCCATAACCGGCGAAAGTTATGGGCTCAACAAATGAGAGAGAACTAAAATTTCTACGACGAGGTCAGAGAGACTTTCCACAACAACCTTCATACCTGATGCTACAGCTACGCTGTCCACACAACGCAACGGCAACACCAACTATTCAGGGTACAGCTTTGCACTATCAGGAGAAGATTCGCCCGTTGCACAGTTCATTCCAATAACTGAAGCGCAATAAGCGAATATAACGGTCACGAGCGGCGAAACCACGCCGGGTCTGTGTTCCCCACATCAATGCCGTAAAGGCAGCCTGTAGCCAGAAAACTCTCCAGCAGACGCGATGTGTCCTGCGTCTTTTCTTCAGTCTGATTCTTCACCTTGCGATGAGTGATGCGCTGCCATAACGAGCGTTGCTCAGTAGTTTGTGCAGTCGTTGACATACAGGCCTCCGGTTGAACATTACGTCTGTTTAAAAAATCAGACAGACATTGTCTGCCGCTGGAATGACTTCAGTTAACCGTTTCTGCAGTGCGATTTGAACCAACGATTTATGCTTTGCTTTCTCATTAATAGAATAAAGCAGAATCCCTTCCCTATTCCCTCAGCCAGACACCTTCACAGAACAGTTTTGCACAAGCGAGGCTGTTTTGGTGGCGCTGCGCCGGGCTGGCCGCCTGATGTGCGAGCTGTACCAGCATGCCGGTGAAACACTGTGCCAGAAGTTCAGCCGGAATATCGTTACGAAAGAGTTTGTCCTGCTGGCTGAACGCCAGATTTTTTGAAATGACAGCGGTGAGCATCGTCTGAGTTTCCGGCCCTTCCGGGGGTAACAAAAAAACGCTCTGTGTCAGATTGTTATCTTCAGCCAGAAAGTTCAGCAATTTGCGAAAACTCAGCGCCATGCGATCCAAAACCTGATTCTCAGCTACCTGGGGTGCTAACTGTAGCGATTGCGCCAATACGGTCAGGCGTTCCCGGAAAGTTGCACTGTTTGACTCTGTCATTCCAACATCCTTTATTGCGTTCGGTTCATGCATTCTACCCGACACCGTTCGAAATTCTGACGCTCACTGACTATTAGTGTGAGTACAGTTAATTACGGTGGCTAACATTTGCACATGCTGACTCAGAGGCGTAAACCAGTACGGAGCTCACGCAAAGGTACCGGGCTGGTCTGGCCGTGCCTTGCGCGCAGCACCTGAAAAGAAACCGAATACATAGAGGATAGTGGTATGTCTAAAAATGGAAAAGTGGCTTTAGTAACAGGTGGCGGTCAGGGGATTGGCCGTGCAATTGCGCTTCGTCTGGCGAAAGATGGATTTGCTGTTGCGGTTGTGGATTACAACGGGGAAACAGCGAAGAAAGTTGCCGAAGAAATTAATCATGCGGGCGGTAAAGCAATTGCTCAGCTGGCAGATGTTTCAAACCGCGAACAGGTTTTTGCCGCCGTTGAGGCTGCAACAAAACAGCTCGGCGGTTTTGACGTCATCGTGAATAATGCCGGGATCGCGCCGACAACGTTGATCGAAGACATCACGCCGGAAATTGTCGATAAAGTCTATAACATCAATGTGAAAGGCGTTATCTGGGGGATCCAGGCGGCGGTGAAAGCGTTCAAATCCCTGGGGCATGGCGGCAAAATCATTAATGCTTCTTCTCAGGCGGGCCATGTCGGTAACCCAGAACTGGCTATCTACAGTTCCAGCAAATTTGCCGTGCGCGGGTTGACACAAACCGCAGCGCGCGATCTGGCTTCTCTGGGAATTACCGTAAACGCCTATTGCCCGGGCATCGTGAAAACGCCGATGTGGGAAGAAATTGACCGCCAGGTTTCTGCGGCCGCAGGTCAGCCTGTTGGCTACGGTACGAAGGAGTTTGCGAAAAACATCACCCTGAAACGTCTTTCAGAGCCAGAAGATGTCGCCGCCTGCGTCTCCTACCTTGCAGGCCCGGACTCCGATTATATGACCGGTCAGGCGTTACTGATTGACGGTGGTATGGTCTTTAATTAACGGGATGTATTTTCCTTGCAAGCCTCTCATTCGGGAGGCTTTTGTGTTTTTGCAAGTGAAGAAATCAGTGTCGGGCCAGCGGAATGTAATATTCGCAAGTCACACCGTTTAGTGCAGATTCGCGGGAGTATTTTTCCAGATCCGGCTGCATGATGAATTCCAGACCAAGCGTCGGCAAAAATACTGAATACAAATACAGAATGAAATCATTCAGGCGGCTGAGATCATAAGGATAACGGATCTTCAGATAACGGCTGGCGGGCACCATAATGTCATGGTTATCGCTGATCTTCACTTCATGAGCGACCGTATAATCCATCTGTAATGCATTGGCGACTTCATCATTCGTATCAGGACGACAATCGGATAAGCCCCAGACCGGCGCGAGGAGTGATTCCGGCGTTTCCAGATAGCGTAACAGTTCGGCACGATGTACGTGATTTTTGGCGTTAAACAGCGCTTCAATCGGATAAGAATGCGTTGAAGTCTGGCCCTCGAATGCCATTTCCGGCAATTCTACAATTTCATATTCAGGCGGTGGAAACTCATCCACGGTCAGCGGTGCCGTGATGCCACTCATGGTCCACGATGCATTCCGGCGGTACATTCCCGGCGTTTCAGCAAAGTTCTTTTTGAACGAACGGGTGAACGTCTGCTGAGAATCGTAAGAGTAATACAGCGAAATATCGAGGATCGGCATATTGGTCAGCCGCAAAGCAATCGCGGCCATCGTCAGACGACGGTCACGAATGTATTTGCCCAGCGCGAAACCTGTTTTACTTTTAAACAGACGCTGAAGATACCAGGGAGAATAACCGGTTTTCTTCGAGGCTTTTTCCATGGTCAGACGATCACTTAAGTTGACTTCGATCCAATAGAGTAACTCTTTGATCAAGTCATCATGGAAATCAGGTTTTTGTTCGCTCTGCAAAATGAACTCCCTGTGCTGCGATAAAGTCGCCATAGTTAGTGCGCGACCGATTTTGAAAACGCGTTCACGACAATCACGCCCGCGATGATAAGCCCGAGGCCAATCATTGCCGGGGTGTCCAGCTTTTGCCCGTAACCAAACCAGCCAATGGCGGAGACCAGGACAATACCAACGCCGGACCAGATCGCGTATGCAATACCGGTCGGCAGGGTTTTCAGGGTCAGAGACAATAAAAAGATGGCAATCGTGTAGCCCAGCAATGTGACAACGCTTGGCCACAAACGGGTAAATCCTTCAGAACTTTTCAGGCTGCTGGTCGCAATAACCTCGGCAATAATCGCCAGACCGAGCAGCAAATAAGTTTTAAACATCAGAGGTTTCCTTACATCCAGCTTCACTGACATACAACTCATTCTGGATGGCGCGGTGTAAATTGTATTCCGCACACTGACTGGTTAACCCGAGCGTTTCGAGACGCGACATGGCATCCATGCTGCTGCTCAGACCAATCAGCCTCCAGGATATATGCTCCGGGGATTCGCCTTTGGAAAATTCCCCTTTCTGGCGACCGAATTCAATCGCATCAGATACCAGTTCGTGCCAGTCGGCCACAGACAGCGCAAAAGCTGCTTTCATCAGCGGCTCTTGTTCAGTCAGCAACATGGCCTCATGCCAGAGCGGAATGGCCATCAGCGACTGATCATCCTGGGGATCAATCAACAGCAGGTTGAGCCGTTCCCGGGCGGTCATCTGCTGACTTCTTTCCAGCAACTGTTCTTTCAGGATCTTCATCACCTGCGTATAGGCTTGCGCGCGAAGTTCTCCTGCGCTGGAAAAATGATGATGAACCTGACCGGTTGCGGCCCCCGCTTCCTGAGCAACACGGCGCACCGTGGTGGCAGCCAATCCTTCATAGCGCGCAACCCGTGCGGCGGCTTCAAGAATGGTTGTCTTGCGCGCTTCTTTACAGAGATAGGCCACTTGAAAAATCCGAAGGTGAAGAGACAGCAGAGGATAATGCCAAGACTTGGACGGATGTTCAAGTTTTTTGAGAACGTTCATTCACCTGTGATTATATATAGGTAAATTAGCTTGCATTTGATCAGAAAGGAGTACCCGCTATATGGTGAATATGCATACAGTGGCCGGTGTACTTAGTCAGTTGTACACACGAAACTCGAAGCAGATTTTGTGTCTCCCTGCCCTTTATATTTGGGAAACTGCGGATATTCGCACAGCGGCATTTCACGACCGGCAGTGGCTTTATTGGTATCAATCATGATCTGCTGGCCAGGATCGATGCCGTGATCCACCCACTTATCGAGCGTGCCGAGGGAATCCCAGCTCACGCGGAACGGGCCGCTGCTATGGGTAAATCCGGGGGCAAGATAGAATCGCGCAAACTGATGCAATTCTTTTTCCCCAAACCGTGCTTTAAGCTTCTCGTAATAAGCCAGCGTATTTCCCGGTGGCACCGCCATGTCTGCCGTGCCGTGCATCAGCAGCAATTTTCCACCGTGCTGAACAAAAGCGCTGATATCTGCATTGTCATTATCGACCTGAGACGCCAGTTCTTTCAGCCGTGTTGAATGTTGCGCGGGATTAAATTGCAGGGAATCATAATCCGGCGAACGCATGACTTCATACCGCACTGCCTGATCGCCCATCATATATGGAAAGGAAATGATGATGTTCGATGAGGCCGGTTTTGGCTTATCAGCGCCCGAGCCAAACACGCTGACCAGCGCAGGGGCATCAGCGCCCAGCAAAATCGGCCAGGGCGCAAAGTGATCGCCGGTGGGTAAATTCACGCCCAAGGACACCGGTTTACTCAGCATTACCACCAAAGATAATTGCGCATCCGAAAGGCAAAGGTCACCGTTATCCTTGCCATCGTGACAACGTAACCTTTCCGGTTTAAAGGCTGCCCTGCACGCGTCCACATTGGCGACAACGCCGTCGGTCAGCCCGTCCAGTTTGTCACAGGCACTTAAAACGGAATTGGATATCAGCGCGGCTTTTGCCGGTGAAATCCAGGCTCCCGGCGTGTTGTAAACAGCCTGTCCGATACGAATTCCCGCCATATGCAGTTCGACAACGTTGTAAACCGGATGGATCGCAATAGCGCCGTCGTAATCGAGCGGATACCGCTGAATGGCGGCCAGCGCCTCATGGCCGCCCTGAGAGTTGCCCTGAAAATAGAGACGCGACGGTTTTCGGCCATAAGCCTGTTCAATAAGTGCCACCGCCACGTCGTGCGTTTTTTTAATCTGTGCCCCGGCAAAATTATTCCAGGCTTCCTCATTCAGCGTAAATGATGCGTCGGACACCCCACCCTGATGGCCGGAATCGCTGCCAAAGGTGGCATATCCTTGTTTCAGAGCGCCGGGTAAGGACGCGGGCGCGAGCCGTGCGGTATCTGCCCCTTTTATGGCACCATCGAATCCCCCGCCGCCAAGTTGAAGCGCCTTGCCATTCCAGACGAGTGGCAGATAAAGCTGGAACTGAATATCTGGCGCTTTCGGATCAACCGGTTTGATTTGCCCTTCGAGCTTGCAATGAGTTTCCACGGGCTGACCGGCAATCGCGACGGTCGTTATGACGGCCCCCCGCGTCGGAAGCCCAATGCGCAAAGCCGGAATATGCGTATTTTTCATGGCAACACATTGTGCTTCGGTCAATCCTGAAACGGATGCGGCGGAAACAGTACCGGCGATAAGCATTAAAAACAAACCAGGCAGAATCAATTTCATCAGAAGACGTGTGTCCTTAAGTCGCAGTAACGGCAGTGTGTCACTAAATCAGTGGCGATTGAAGCCCTGTTATTCCGTGAAATGTAGCTGGATTTGAAATTATTATTCCACCTAAACAATATTAATTATCTATGCGCCAATATGCAAATATACAGAAGAGTAATAACAAACTGATTTAATTGAATAATCTCATTAAATAAAATGAATAAACGAGATGTTTTATTTGTATGCGCAGACTTTTCCGGCGTATATTGCTGTCGTCGTCAGGTTCCTGAACGGCACTAATTACACTATTATTTTTAAAGGGATTTACATGAAAAATGTCATCAAGTTCGCACTTCTTTCTGCCTTAGTTGCCACTCTTTCTGGTTGTACCGGTAGCGTTTATAATAAAGAGAAAAACTGCGACTACACTTACTTACTTCACCCGGCCATTTCAATTTCTAAAATGATTGGCGGCTGTGGCCCGACGGATAAATAATCACACTTCGTCACTTTTACGCTGACCGCCCTTTTCAGGGCGGTTTTTAAAACCTAAATTTAGTTACAACATTCTTAAAGTTCATCAAATAAAAACAGTGGAAACTTCAATTCCTGCGTCAGATGCGTTCATGCAGGATAAATGTCCAGATAAAAACGGCCAATTTTCGTGACCGTTTGATATTTGTTGACTGAAATCAGCAGCGTTTTATCGCTTACGCCACAACGTAAGTTCTGCCAACGTGTGTTGGAATTTTCGGGCTGTTTCGCGGATAACAAACGGAATATCCTGCGGTGCCTGGATTTCTTCAAAGTCGCTGGCCAGCAGACGACGCAAAGCCTGATGCGTTGTCACCGCTTCTCCGTTCTCGCGGAAACCGCCAAGCCAGTTTTGCTTCGGCGTGAATTCTTCCAACCAGGTATACGGCGAGGACAACATCAGCACCCCACCACTGCGGATCATCGGCATGATATCTTTCAGAAAACACGCGGGTTCACGCAAACGGTCCAGTAAATTCGCGGCCAGAACCAGATCATACAGTTCGCCCTGCGGTTTCAGGTTACAGGCATCCCCCTGCACAAAATTCACGCGCCCGGTTTGCTCTGCATCGATATTCACTTCAGACAATGAGGCCTGACAATAATCGACCAGCTCACCCTCTTCCGGAATAACATAACGACAGGCTTCGCCACGAGCCAGCGCTAAAGCAACATCAATAAATCGGGCCGAATAATCCATTCCGACAACAGAATCAAAATGTCGTGCCAGCTCGAAACTCGCGCGTCCGGTCGCACAACCTATGTCCAGCGCCCTTCCGCGTAAACCGGAATTTTTCACTGCAATATCAACCAGTTGCTCAGCATAATTAGGCACATCGAAATGACGCGGCCCGTACTGAAAATCCAGATACTGCGCGATCAGGCCGTCCGTTTCGTAAGGATTCACCGTCTGTATTTCCTGATGACCGGATATCACATACCGGAAACCGGCGTGCTGGAAAAAGTGACGACGAAACGCATAACGCGAGGATTTCAGGGCTTCATTACCGGTAGAAATCCAGCTTCCGCCTTTAATCATCGAATGTTTGCCGTCAAATGTTGGCGTGGAAAAGTCATCATAAAGCGGATGCACGCGGAAACCTTCAAAGCCGCTGATCGGCGTGGACGCCCATTGCCACACATTCCCCACGATGTCGAAGAAATGCCCCTGCGCAAAATGGTCGACCGGGCATGACGACGCCCACCAGGCGAGGTTGATATTCCCCGGTGCAGTTTCCCAATCAGGCTGGTCCCCTTGTACCTGATTTCGCAAAATCATCCATTCAGCTTCCGTCGGCAACTGCACAGATTCGCCCGTTTGTGCCGCCTTCCAGCGACAAAATGCTGCCGCTTCCAGCTGATTCACTTCAACCGGCCAGTCCCACGGCATTGCCACTTCTTCGGTCATTAACCGAAGTTTCAGTTGCTCCGGTTCGGTTGCCGAACCGACCCAAAAAGTCGGCATTTCGGCCTGAGCAAAGTCCCGCCATCCGGCGCCTTCTTCATCCCACCATTTTGTGTCCTGATAACCGCCGCTTTCTACAAATGAGAAATACTCTGCGTTACTGACCAGCATTCTACTGGCGCTAAATGCCTGAATTTTATGTGTTACAGAACCGTATTCATTATCCCAGCCGTAAGTGTCGTCCTGCTTACCTAGCGTGACAACGTCACCTTTTATCGCCAGCGTTTCGTTTTCTGGTACGGTCTGACGGTCATGCCGGGCAATGTCGCAGGCGGGCCAGTGCGGCTGCGGGGTGACCCAGCTCACCGGCAACTGACGGATCAGCACGCTGGAGGTTTCCAGATGAATACGTTCATGCTCGATGCCCATCAGAATCACCCATGCCGGGCTGTCCCAGCCAACGGGAAGCGTCAGCGGCATCGACTCAATAATGCCGAGAACTTCTTCGCGAACTTTGTCGCGGTATGCCCGTAAATTGCTGACAGTGGGCCAGTTATAATTCTGATCATCGAGATCGTCCCAGCTCATTTCGTCAACGCCGATCGCCAGCATCGCCTCGATATGGGAATCGATACGCTGCGGGATCAGCCCCGCCGCCATGAGTTTATTGATGTAAAAAGTAGCGGTATGGCCGAAATAGAAAATGAGCGGATGCCGCAGTGAAATCGCTTTAGTGAAATATGCACGTTCGTCGGTCAGGCAATCAAACAGGCTTTCATAGAGCTCCCATGTCTGAATAAAGTAAGCGCGAATTTCCTGACGCTTTTGTTCCGCGGTTCCGGTACTCAGCAGGATTGTCCGGGTCGGTTCGGGTAAACCGGCCAAGTTCGATTGTGGTGAATGCATCATAATTTCCTTAATCTTCTGGCAACGACGAACAATATCCAAGTGTAGCAGTTCAGCTTTGCAAACCGTGCCAGCGAAGGTTTGGGGCGTTGCCCGGCACGTTTACAGATGAAGATGAATGAGCCTGAAATTCATTTAAGTGACGTTATCTTTCCATATAAAGCAGCGAAATTTCCGGAAGTTCCAGAGACTCGCCTTCATATTTGTGGCGTAAATCGAAGTAATCCGGGGCGTCAATAATGCCCTTTATATTGTCAGAAAATGCTTCGAGCGCTTGTTTCATCTGCGGTAAATAGTCGTGAGTGTCGTAAACCCTGTCGATGCCTTCCAGCGAGTGATTCATAATTTTGCGGGCAACATCGTTGGGGACATTGAGGGACGATAATTTGGAACGTGCAGTCCTGCGTAAATCGCGGGTCGAAAAAGCATCGATGCCCAGGCCACGCTCGGCGCGCAACATCCGACGGATCACCTGAGTAATTGCGCCTCTGGATAACGGTTTCTGTGCATCTTTCGGGGAAGGAACCAGCCAGACACTGTCTTTCGGGCTGGCATCTAATAAGGCATTGATGCAAATAATCGCCAGCGGCGGCAGAGGCAGACTGTGATCGCGAGCTGATTTGTTTCGTGTGCCCTGCCGCCAGACGCCAATTCGCAAATTAAACTCGTCTTTCCGCGCGCGGATCACTTCATCCGGCCGTCTTGCGGTCAGCAAACACAGACGTAATGCCCACCGACATTGTTCTGAAATATCCCATAAATCAAGACCATGCCAGAACACCCATATCTCAGCATCGGTCAGCGCCCGTTCGCGCGGCGGTGTGTTACGGCCACCGACATCACGGCGTTTCATGGAACTCAGCGGCGAATGTGCCAGATAACCCTGTGTTTCTGCCCAACCAAAGAATTGCTTACACAGCGCAAAAACCCGTTTGGCTTCCGAAATTTTCCCTTCGGCCAGCAAAATATTGAACAACCGGTTCAGGCGCAGGCGCGAAATTTTGTTCAGCGGGACATCCCCGATCACCGGCAGCACATGTTTCATCAAAGAAGAGACGGCGATTTCCGGACGACGTCGGGTCAGCATCAGCGAAAGTCGGATCCAGATATTGATCACCTGCCGGACCGTCGCATTACCCTCTTCGTCAAAATCGTCCAGTTTCGCCAGCGGTGTCATTTTGACCTGCTGAAGATAGGCCAGAACGTGGCGGCCTACATTTTCGGCGGCAAAATCCGCTTCGACTTCTGTTCCTGAAACCACATTGCCCGCCCGCTGAATTCCATCAGAAAAATCACAGTGCGCAGTTATAGCAAGCCCGCGAAACAGAGGCAAAATGTTTGTGACTCCAGACCTATTAAGTCTGGAGTCACAGAAAGAATGAATAAAGAAAAATGAAGGAGTTATGACGGAGATTGGCGCCTGAAGCATTGGTTATAAAAACAGCACACATAATGATATAGCGCATATTTTCGACTGAACACATCGTTGTAGCTTATAAATTGGCGAAAATATTTCCCGTTTTGCCACCTGAATACATTAATTTCAATAACGTGCTTTCAGCCCTAAAGAAAATTTTGGTTATGCCGACATCTAAAGAGTTAAACCTCTTTTATCTCCTCCAAATCGCAGTCTGGCCATGGAAATGTCACTATGCGCAATAATCAACCTGTATCACAGCGGGAATATCAGTACCCGGACGACGCTACATTGATGTCAACGACTGACGCCGACAGCCATATTACCTATGCCAATGATGCTTTTATTGAAGTCAGCGGTTTTGCCAGTGAAGATATTATCGGTCAGCCCCACAATATTGTCCGGCATCCCGACATGCCGCCGTCGGCTTTCAAAGATATGTGGGCCACATTGCAGCAAGGTTTTCCCTGGACGGCGCTGGTAAAAAACCGCCGCAGAAACGGCGACCATTACTGGGTTCGGGCAAACGTGGTGCCGATTATTCGTGGCGGAAAAACCAAAGGCTATCTTTCTGTCCGGACCAAACCTACCGCGACCGAAATTTCTGACACTCAGGCGCTGTATGAGAAAATGAATCGTGGTGAACTGAACAACCGCCGGTTGTTCAGGGGCCTATTGATCCGCACCGGCATCACCCGTCCGTTCTCAATTTTAAAAACACTTTCTGTTCGCGGACGGATCCGCAGCGGGCTCTTTGCTTTATTCCTGCTTAACTCTCTGGCAGTTTCCACACTCACTGCGTTGCCATCGGCACAGTTGTATTTGGCGTATGCGCTCAGCACTTTTTTTGTTTTGCTTTTAGGCTTCTGGCTTGAATGGCAAATCACGCGCCCGGTCGAACAACTTTGTCATCAGACATTGCGGGTTGCCAGCGGGGCGAGTCATACGATCACGCCGATGGAACGCGTCGATGAAATTGGGATGACGCTGCGCTCGGTTGGCCAGCTCGGCTTGATCTGCCGGTGGATGGTGGACGACGTTAACGATCAGGCACACAAAGTTCGCACCGCCAGTGAATCTCTGGCAAACGGAAACGAAGCGCTGAGTCAGCGGACTGAACAGACCGCCGCGAATGTTGGCGAGACTGCCGCCGCGATGAATGAAATGAGTGCGACCGTTGAAAGCAATACGCAAACGGCCGCCGAAGCCGATAAACTTTCGCTGACTGCCAGCGCCGCAGCTGAAAAAGGCAGTAACGCAATGCAGGGAGTTGTCGGCACAATGCAGGAAATCACTGACAGCTCGCAACAGATTGCGACCATCACCAATGTGATTGACGGCATTGCATTCCAGACCAATATTCTGGCGCTGAATGCGGCAGTCGAAGCTGCCCGCGCCGGAGAACAGGGAAAAGGATTTGCGGTGGTGGCCGGTGAAGTTCGCAGTCTGGCGCAACGAAGTGCAAGCGCCGCCAGCGAAATCAAAAGACTGATCGACACCAGTGTGGAGACTGTTGTATCGGGATCAAAGCAAGTCGATCAGGCCGGTAAAACGATGGCGGAAATTGTTTCTCAGGTGAGAAATGTCTCGTCGCTGATCGGGCAAATCCGTAACGCTACCAGCGAACAAAATCTGGGATTACTGGATATCGCCAAAGCCATCGAGGAACTCGACCGGATCACTCATCAGAATTCCCTTCAGGTTCAGGAAGGCGCACACGCTTCCACCGGTCTGAAACGACAGGCCGACCGGCTGGTGGAAGCCGTCGGCGTCTTCAGATAATTTGTTGAAATTCGATCACGTTCAGCACCAGATACGGAGATTTCGCCGAATTTGGTGCTGGGTTATTTCCCGACTATGTTTCTGACCTCCCACTCTGACGCCAGCAAAGCATACAAATATTCACTGCACCATTCCCCTTTCAGAAAGCAGTTTTCCAGGAAACATCCTTCCCGCCGAAATCCTGCTGACTCGAATAACCGGTAACTGCCGTGATTGCGGATATCGGTAACGGCGTACACGCGGTGCTTTTTAAGATGGTCAAAAAGATATGTCAGCAACAGATTTAATGCGCTCTTTGCAATCCCTTTTCCCTGCCATTTCGGATCAAGCGTTATGCCCAGTTCCACCTGGTAGTCGTCGACAAAATGCAGCCCGAAATCACCCACCATGCCGGATTCAGCGTGTTCGATCGCAATCTGAAACCAGTTATCCGGCGTACCAAAAGGAATTTCATTCATCTGTTCAAACAACAATTCCGCCTGCGGACGGGTGAAATATTCCCAACTTTGATAACGGGCAACAGCGGGATCCTGGCGATAACGGGTGAAAGCGTCGAGGTCGTCATGTTCAAAGTGACGCAGACTGAGTAAAGGTGAGGCCAGTAAAATCATAGCGTTTGCTCGTGAATATATAGGATAATTAATCCGTTATATCAAAGTGTTATTCATTGTGAAACAGTTTCCGTATCAATAAAAAAGCCGGACAAGATTTTCCCTGTTCGGCCTGATTTATCATAATTCCCGATCAGTCCGCTGCCGGGCTCAGGCGTTCGTCAGCCTGAATGCAGAAACCGAACGGGTCAGATGAAGCACCTGCTCTTCCAGTGAAGCCGCCGCCGCCGCCGATTCCTGCACCAGCGCCGCATTCTGCTGAGTCACGCCGTCAATTTCTGTCACGGCCTGCTCAATCTGACTGATCCCCCGGCTTTGCTCATCGGACGCCGTCGAAATATGTTCCATCAGAACATCAACCTGCGTAACCGACGAAATGATTGCCGAAATAGATTCGCCGGTACGGGACACCTGATCCGACCCTTCCTTTATATTGGCAACCGATTCAGAAATCAGACTTTCGATTTCTTTTGCCGCCACCGCACTTCGCTGCGCGAGACTGCGCACTTCGCTGGCGACCACTGCAAATCCGCGACCCTGTTCGCCAGCGCGTGCGGCTTCAACCGCGGCATTCAGCGCCAGAATATTGGTCTGGAAAGCGATGCTGTTGATGACGCCTGTAATGTCTTCGATCTTTTTAGAGCTGCTGTTAATGCGCCCCATAGTTCCGATCACGTCCTGCGCCACCTTCTCACCCGCGCGGGCATTTTTTACCGCTTCGCGCGTCAGACCGCTGGCCCGGCTGACGTTTTCGGTATTTTGTTTTACCGTCGCGCCCAGCTCTTCCATGCTGGAGGCAGTTTGTGTCAGCGCCGCGGCCTGTTGTTCGGTACGCGAAGCCAGATCGATATTGCCTGCGGAAATTTCCTGCGACGCATGCGCGACGGTATGGCTGGTGTCACGTACCTGCCCGATAATTTGGGTCAGGGACTGGCGCATATGTTCCATCGACTGCATCAGTTCTTCAATTTCACTGCGGGAACTGTTTTTAAACGGTACCGGCGTATCGAGATAACCTTCTGCAATTTTGCGGCAATGATCGCGCGAGCTCAGCAGCGGAGTCAGAACAAAGCGCTTGAGTAATAACAACACACTAATAATGATGATCAGGAACAGCAAACCAAACGCAATCGTCAGCCCGATACCGAACTTGAAATTGCCCTGCGCGTCGCTGTTAAGATTTCTGGCGTACTGCTCATGCAGCGCCAGCACTTTATCCAGCACCACTTCGTACTGATGGTCCAGCTGTACCACCGCCGGGATCCGCGCTTTGAACTGCGCCTGATCGCCCGCTTTCGCCGCGTCAATCAACGGTTCGATCCCGTTCTGACGATAGTCCTGATAAGCCGTGCGGTAAGCCTCCGCCAGTGCATTTTCGCCCGGTAGTTTTGGTGCATTTATGTAAGCCTGAAATGCGGCGTCCGCTTTTCCCATCACTTCACTGACGCCGTCCAGAGAAGTAGCAGACGGCTGGCCGCCGTTGTTTTCAATCTCCTTCATATATTCCATCACGCGAACACGCGAGGTACGGCTGTGGTTGATCGGGTCAATGATGGAAAGCACCACGCGGATTTCTTTATTCACGTCATCCAGAGACTGATTGCTCTGCGTCAGCAACCAGACGTTTGAAATCATGCTGGTAAAAAAGAGAGCAAAAAGAACAACTAAAACAAGCAAAGAAGACTTTTTAAGCGACATCAATACATTCTCAAAATGGGGCTGGAGTCTGTTTATCGGCAATTTGCACCAGATGTTTAACATTCTCATCGCCCTATCTGAAATTTGCGGCAGGATGATCGGTGTCTGCAATGGCTTCAGCGGGGTACACGACAGACTAAATCTGACTATTCAGAACAAGGCGTTTTCCCTATTTTTGAAATGATCTTTCACGCCCCGATTAAGAAATATGTGATCAACCTCTTTTAAACGCGCTTTAACAGTCAATTTTTCTGACGGCCAGAAATCCGTAAATTACTGGGGGGGGTAAATATAATCACACCGATGAACAATAAATTCATACGGCATGAATAATTCACCACGCGAATATTCTTAGGAGAATAGGAGGAAAAATCTTATATTTGTTCTCTTTTCTCACCCTGTGCCAAATAAAAATTCATTGCGAAACGTTATATATTTTTTGAGGGTGGGTTACCCATTCTTAAGAAATTTCTTACGCCCCTCAACTTGTAAAGAAAATTACTAAAGTCCGAAAGCCTTAGCGCATGCGGCCCGCGGGGTTACATGAAGAAAATTCCTATATATCAATAAAATGATCTGTATCTTGCCATATCAAAATTTGTAACATTTATTTACATATTTAGTTTTACTTAAAACACCTAATGTTTCTAAAATGTCGTCAACAGGTACTTATCTGAAATTTTCTTTCCAGATAAATTCAAAAACACACTGCAAGATGTTCCCAAAAATATTTTGTCTCGCTTGTGACCCTGATTTAGTTGCACACCGACGTGCATAAAAAGGATGTTTTTTTTGGCAGGGTTGCCAACCTTTCATTTATTTATGGATTCATTGGCAGCGTTTATCACTCCACAGTAAGGGATAGGCATGTCTAATAGCTTTCAGGAAGAAATACCCAAGGCTCGCGTCAATATTAAACTTGATTTACATACTGGCGGTGCCCAGAAGAAAGTCGAATTACCTTTAAAATTAATGGTAATGGGCGACTACAGCAATGGCAAAGAGACCCGTCCATTGTCAGAGCGTGAAAAAGTTAATATCAACAAAAATAACTTTAACAGTGTTCTGGCCGACTTTGGCCCGTCGCTCAACCTGACCGTTGAAAACACCCTGGCCGGCGATCGCAGCGAAGAAAGCGTCAGTCTCAACTTCAGAGAGATGAAAGATTTCGAGCCTGAACAGGTTGCACGCCAGATCCCACAACTGCGCGCGATGCTCGCTATGCGTAATTTATTACGTGACCTCAAATCCAACTTATTAGACAACGCCACTTTCCGCAAAGAACTCGAAGCCATCCTGAAAGATGACAATTTGAGCGATGACCTGCGTGCTGAACTGGCTGCTCTGGCTCCCCAGAATTCTTAACCCTTCCTGAACGGATTAACCCGAGACTATGCTGATGTCTGCTACTGAAAACAGTCAAGAAAGCCGCACAACCGTGCTGGAACGTACCGACGCAGGAAGTGTTTATGCGTCATTGTTTGAAAAAATCAATCTGACTCCAGTTTCTGCACTGGGTGATGTTAATGCCTTCCAGGACGATCAGGCGCTGTCTGACGTCTCTACGGATGAACGTGTCACAGCGGCAGTTCAGGTCTTCCTGGAACGCCTGAAACAGTCCGGTCAGAAAGTTGAACGTCTGGACAAAACCTTGCTGGACGGCCACATCGCGATGCTCGACGAGCAAATCAGCCGCCAGCTGGACGAAGTTATGCACCACCCTGAATTCCAGCGTATGGAATCCGGCTGGCGTGGTCTGAAGTTCCTGGTAGACCGTACTGATTTCCGTCAGAACGTAAAAATTGAACTGCTGGACGTTTCTAAAGGCGACCTGCGTCAGGACTTCGAAGATTGCCCGGAGATCATTCAAAGTGGCCTCTACCGCCATACCTATATCCAGGAATATGACACACCGGGCGGCGAGCCAATCGGTTCTGTGATCTCCAACTACGAGTTTGACGCCAGCCCGCAAGACGTCGCGCTGCTGCGCAATATCTCCAAAGTGTCTGCTGCGGCACATATGCCGTTTGTCGGTGCTGTCGGCCCTAAATTCTTCCTGAAAGATTCCATGGAAGAAGTGGCTGCCATCAAGGATATCGGCAACTACTTTGACCGTGCTGAATACATCAAATGGAAATCTTTCCGTGACTCCGATGACTCCCGCTATATCGGTCTGACCATGCCGCGCGTGCTGGGTCGTCTGCCATACGGGCCGGACACCGTGCCAGTTCGCAGCTTCAACTACGTTGAAGAAGTGAAAGGCCCGGATCACGAGAAATACCTGTGGACCAATGCATCTTTCGCGTTTGCAGCAAACATGGTGAAAAGCTTCATCAAAAACGGCTGGTGCGTCCAGATCCGCGGCCCGCAGGCTGGCGGTGCAGTCACTGATCTGCCAATCCACTTGTATGATCTGGGCACCGGCAATCAGGTGAAAATCCCGTCTGAAGTGATGATCCCGGAAACCCGCGAATTTGAATTCGCCAATCTCGGCTTCATCCCGCTGTCTTACTACAAAAACCGTGATTACTCCTGCTTCTTCTCCGCGAACTCCGCACAGAAACCGGCACTGTATGACACGGCTGATGCTACCGCGAACAGCCGTATTAACGCGCGTCTGCCGTACATCTTCCTGCTGTCACGCATCGCGCATTACCTGAAACTGATTCAGCGTGAAAACATCGGCACCACCAAAGACCGCCGTTTGCTTGAGCTTGAGCTCAACACCTGGGTGCGCTCACTGGTGACTGAAATGACCGATCCTGGCGACGACCTGCAGGCTTCTCACCCGCTGCGCGACGCTAAAGTAACCGTAGAAGATATCGAAGATAACCCGGGCTTCTTCCGCGTGAAACTGTACGCCGTACCGCACTTCCAGGTGGAAGGTATGGACGTCAACCTGTCATTGGTTTCTCAGATGCCGAAGGCGAAAGCGTAAAAGGCCGGAGTGGTAATGAAAATTGAACGTCCCCTGTGGACACGCGGCGTGCTGGTTTCGCCGCAGCAGTTTCAACAACAGGCATCTCTCGAGGCCTGGACCAACGAATGCATAGCGCAAATGGGCACCCTCCATCCGTGGGGGGTGCTCCATGCCACATTTGAGCAGAATGCCCTCGCACAAGGCCGCCTGAAGGCGGAACGTCTGTGCGTACGTTTTCAGGACGGGACGTTAACTGACACTGATTGTGCCGATTTACTGCCGCCGACCTTAACGCTCGCGGCGAGTTTGCCTGCGGAAATCTCTGAGGCTGTTGTCATGCTGTCCATCCCGCAGGTTTACGCTAACGGCGGCAACTGCCTGCAACCTGATGAACGCGCCGAACGTCCAGTGCGTTACCGTCAGGCATGGCGTGATGTGCAAAATCATTACGGCGATGACAAGAAACAGGTCGCAGTGATGACGCATGAACTCACGTTGCGCCTGGACACACAGGAAAATGGGGATTATCAGGTCTGCCCGGTGGCCCGATTAGTGCGTGACGCCCAGGGACACTGGACGCAGGATATGCGATTTATTCCTCCTCTGCTTAGCCTGCAAGCCAGCCACTGGTGCAGTGAGCAACTGGAACTGCTGATGGTGCAGTTGCGCGCGCGTCTGGTTCGTCTGATGGGCATGCGCCGCGAAAGTAACGCCCGTATGGCCGATTTTGCCGTCGCAGACGTTTCACTGTTCTGGCTGCTGAACGCGCTTAACGGCGCGGAGCCGGTGTTGAGCAATTTTCAACGTTATCCGCAGGTCCATCCCGAGCGTCTGTATCAGGAACTGGCCCGTCTGGCGGGTAACTTGCTGACCTTCTCGCTTGAACATGATGTCACCGCTATTCCGGTGTATCAGCATGATCGCCTGACGGCCGTCTTCCCGCCACTTTTTGCCTTGCTCAATATTCTGCTGGAAGCCAGCCTGCCTTCACGCGTTGTCGCGATTGAACTGGTTCACGAACCGCGTGTGAATCAGTGGCGCGGTGATCTGCACGATCCGCGTTTGCGCGAAGAAGTTGATTTTTACCTGTCGGTGCGCTCTGCCCTTTCTTCTGCTCAGTTGCAAATCCAGTTCCCGCAACTGTGTAAAGCCGGTGCACCAGATGACGTTGGTAACGTCGTGAACGTCGCATTAAGCGGCATTCCGCTACAGCCGCTGAGCCATGTGCCCGCAGCAATTCCTCTGCGTCTGGAAAACCAGTACTTCTCCCTCGATCTCAACCACCCTGCAGCTAAGCAAATGATGGACGCAGGTGCCTGCGTATTCTACGTACCGGGCACACTGGGCGACATCCAGCTTGAACTGTTTGCGGTACTGCGCGCATGAGTCCATCCATGAAAAGAGAAACCCCGGCGGTCGATATCGACGCGTTGCTTGCTGACACCTGGCTTCAGGTCATCAGCCTGCGTCAGGGCATGATCAGCGCAGAAGGTGAAGGCCGGATTTTCTGGCAGCGCTGCGTGGCCGATATCGAACGCGTCCAGCAGGCGTTGCACGACGCCGACGTCAGCGAGCAAAGTTGTCAGCACATAAAGTACGCCCAGTGCGCCATCCTCGATGAAACCGTCAAGGGCCGCAGCGTCCAGGACGATACCTATTACGTGTGGTGTAACACCCCGCTGCAGGCGCACTTTTTCAATACACTGGATGCGGGAAATCAGCTGTATGAACAAATGCGTACCGTCCTGCGCGAGCCTGCGCCGGACACTGCCGTACTGACCTGTTTTCACCGGGTGCTCATGCTCGGATTCCTCGGCGGTTACAAGAGGGCTGAAGTCACTGAACGCGAACAACTGGTTGATGAACTTTCGGCCCGTGTGCTTCCGTTCAGTTTCACGCCGTCGCGCCCGGTGCTGGCTGTCGGAGCATCACGCAATCGCCTGAGCGTCTGGTTGCGCTACTGGCCGGTGCGCCTGGGTCTTGCCACCTGCGTGGTAGCCCTGTTGTGGTGGGGACTTGATCACTGGCTGTCCGGCCTGTTGTCTACCCTGCTACCGGGAGCGGTGCAATGAGTCCGAGGTGGCAACGCAGTTTATGGCTGTGGTCCGGCATTCTGGTGGGAATACTGTGTCTGGTATTCCTGCCTTTCTCACCCGTAATCCGCTGGCTGGCCACCGGGATGGTTATCATCGTCTGTGTGATCGGAATGTGGCGTGCTGGACGTCAGCCTGCTACTGAACTCACCAATTTGTTGTCCGACGGGCTGCCGCCCGAAAAATACCGCCTGCCGGTAGTGCTGGTATGCGGTAACGCACTGCCGGCACTGTTTGGTACCGGTACCGTTCAGCAGACAGCACAGGGTTGCTGGCTGCGGGTTGATGATATCAGCACGCTTCGTCAGTTTACGCGGCAACTGCTGTGGCAGCGGCCAGAGTGGGCAAAGCAACTGGCTGTGATGGTGTCGGTAGATCCGCAGGCACATGCGGATGAGAAAGCGCTGGCCACGATCTTGTATGAACTGCGCTGGCAAATGGTGCAACTGCGCCGGGACACGCGCCGCGCCGTCCCGTTGTTGTTAGCCAGTACGGTCGCAACCAGCCTGACGGACAGCCCGCTCTGGCTGTCACAACAGCATACTCAGGCAGTCACACTTTGGCCCGCGGTCACCCAACCTGAAACGCTGGCCAACTGGCAGCGGATGGAAGGCAACGCCGGGCAACCTGCGCGGATAAAACAGACGCTGCTGTTCAGCCAGATCAACAACTGGGTGGCAGCGCAGGTCTTGCCCGCGCTGCAGGCCCGTAACGATGACGTTGCCTGCATCTCCCCGCAGCAGGTGATCCTGCTTCAGGTGCCTGGGCTGAGTTCTCTGAAACCTGCATCACTGTGGCAACACTGGCTGTCCGCGCATACCGCGCTGACGCACGCCAGCGGCTGGCATCCGGCGGCGCATGCTGACGGCGCCACCCTGCCGTTCCCTGACTTTGTTCTGGTGGATTTACCCACCGGGAATGGCGTGTCTTCACGTCGCCGGGCACTGCGTCACAGTGTGACGTTACTGACACTGGCCGCCGTGGTTGCTCTGTGCTGCAGCGCCTGGCACAACCGCCAGCTTCTGCATCGTGTGGCCTTCGATATCCGCCATTACTACGACATCGCAATGGACGATTACGTACCCAAAGCAAATGCCGTTGACGTTCTGCGTCAGGATGCAGCTCAGCTTGATGACTGGTTCCGCAACGGCGAGCCGCTGCATCTCGGTCTGGGGCTGTATCAGGGAGAACGCCTGCGTCTGCCACTGCTGGCAGCGATTAAAAGCTACGTTCCCCCGCCCCCCCCTCCACCGCCCGTTGAGAAAGACACACCGAAAACTGTGCGTCTTGATGCCTTGTCGCTGTTTGACACCGGCAAATCCGACCTCAAACCGGGTTCCCTCAAAATGCTGGTGAACGCGCTGGTCGACATCAAAGCCAAGCCGGGCTGGCTGATCGTCGTCGCCGGACACACCGACATTACCGGAGACGCGAAGGCCAATCAGGTTTTATCCCAGAAGCGTGCGGAATCATTGCGCGACTGGATGCTCTCCACCAGCGATGTTTCCCCGACCTGCTTTGCGGTTCAGGGCTTCGGCGCAACACGCCCGATTGCAACAAATGATACCCCGGAAGGCCGTGCAGCTAACCGTCGTGTCGAAATCAGTCTGGTGCCGCAGGCAGACGCCTGCAAGGCAACAGCAACCCCTGATTCATCAAATGATTGATGGATGCTCAACCTAGAAATGGAGAACTACCCATGGCAATTCCTGTTTATCTGTGGCTGAAAGACGACGGCGGCGCGGACATTAAAGGCTCCGTAGACGTAAAAGATCGCGAAGGCAGCATCGAAGTGGTTGCGCAGGAACATAACCTGTACATCCCGACCGATAACAACACCGGCAAACTGACGGGTACCCGTATTCACACCCCGTTCCTGTTTACCAAAGAAATCGACTCATCCAGCCCGTATTTGTACAAAGCAGTGACCACCGGTCAGACCCTGAAATCTGCTGAGTTCAAATGGTACCGCATCAACGACGCTGGCCAGGAAGTGGAATATTTCAACACCAAGCTTGAGAACGTCAAACTGGTGAAAGTCGCGCCAAAAATGCACGACATCAAAGACCCGGCTAAAGAGAAACACAATCACCTCGAAGCGATTGAGCTGCGTTACGAAAAAATCACCTGGACTTACAAAGACGGCAACATCATTCATTCCGATTCCTGGAACGAACGCACCACCGCGTAATTCCCTACAGCAGACGGTTCGCCGTCTGCTGTTTTTGTTGTTTCCAAAACTGCCCTGCTTCCCGGACGGTTTCGTAAACACCAAATAATTCGGACATCGACCTTATGGGCCTGGGTTCCTGCAAAGGAAAGGCTAAGGGCGGTAGCATACCCAAAAAAGGAATTGAGCATGGAACACCAGTCAGCCGTTTTACTTCGTCGTCTGAACCCGTATTGCGCGAAAGCGCTGGAAGCTGCCGCGACGCTGTGCCAGACCCGCGCACATGCGGAAATCACGCCTGAACACTGGCTGCTGAAACTGCTCGAACAAGGCGAAGGCGACATCACCGTGCTGGCCCGCCGTTATGAATGGGACATGGACGCGCTCTGGCAAAGCCTGCTGGCCCATCTCGATGCCCTGCCGCGTTCCGTGCGCACCCGTCCGCAACTCTCCGATGATTTGCAGACGCTGATGAAATCTGCGTGGCTGGCCGCCTCTTTGCAGGACGACAACCAGACTATCCGCAGCGTGAATCTTCTCGAAGCCCTGATCGCCAAACCTAAACTGCTGCGCTGCGAAGGCCTGTGGCCGCTGTTCAGCCTGAGTGAAGAACATCTCCGCCGTCTCAAACCGATGCTGGATGCGGTGTCCGAAGAGCGTTCAGCGCTCCAGCAACAGGAAAGCCTGAACATGCCGGTGTCCTCGCTGAATGAATCTTCTGCCACGCCGAAAGCCGACAATCTCTCCAGCCACGGTCTGAACGAAGCCCTGCAAGCCGCACTGGATAAGTTCACGCTGGACGTCACCGCAAAAGCGAAAGCCGGGCAAATTGATCCGGTATTTGGCCGCGATAACGAAATCCGCCAGATGGTTGATATCCTCTCCCGCCGCCGTAAAAACAACCCGATCCTCGTGGGCGAACCGGGCGTGGGGAAAACCGCGCTGGTGGAAGGCCTTGCGCTGCGCATCGCGGAGGGGAACGTGCCGGACAGCCTGAAAACGGTCAGCCTGCGCACGCTGGATTTGGGTCTGCTTCAGGCCGGTGCGGGCGTTAAAGGGGAATTCGAACAACGCCTGAAAAACGTCATCGACGCCGTCCAGCACTCCCCGACGCCGGTTATCCTGTTCATCGACGAAGCGCATACCATCATCGGCGCAGGCAATCAGGCCGGTGGCGCGGACGCCGCCAACCTCCTCAAACCCGCCCTTGCCCGCGGCGAACTGCGTACCATCGCCGCCACCACCTGGTCAGAATACAAACAGTATTTTGAACGCGACGCCGCCCTCGAGCGCCGCTTCCAGATTGTCAAAGTCGACGAGCCGGACGACGAGATGGCCAGCCTGATGCTGCGTGGCCTGAAATCCCGCTACGCCGGACATCACGGCGTACACATTACCGATGAAGCGGTAAAAGCCGCCGTCAGCCTGTCGCGCCGCTATATCACCGGCCGTCAGCTGCCGGACAAAGCCGTCGATTTGCTGGACACCGCCAGCGCCCGCGTCCGTATGAGCCTCGATACATTGCCGGAAGATTTAACCCGTCTGAAAGCGCAAATCACCGCGCTGGAAATGGAAGAACAGGCACTGCTGGAAGATATTGCGCTGGGCAACAAAACGCACGGCGATCGCCTTGAAAAGATTGAACAGGAGACCGGTCGTCTGAGCAAACAACTCACCGCGCTGGACACACAGTATCACGCGGAGAAAGCCCTGACGCAGCAACTGCTGGAGACCCGCCAGGACATCAGCCGTCAGCAAGAAATCGCCAGCCTGCAGGATCAGCTCAGCCATTTGCAGGGCAATGCGCCGCTGCTGAGTCTGGATGTTGATGTGCGCACGGTGGCCACCGTGATTGCCGACTGGACCGGCGTGCCGTTGTCCAGCCTGTTAAAAGACGAACAGACAGATTTGCTGCAACTTGAAAATCACCTGGGGCAGCGCGTCATCGGGCAGGATCACGCGCTCATGGAAATGGCGCAGCGTCTGCGCGCTGCCAAAACCGGCCTGACGTCGGAAAACGGTCCGCTGGGCGTATTCCTGCTGGTCGGGCCGAGCGGCGTGGGTAAAACCGAGACCGCGCTGTCACTCGCCGACTGCCTGTTCGGCGGCGAGAAATCCCTGATTACTATTAATCTCAGCGAATATCAGGAAGCGCATACCGTTTCCCAGCTGAAAGGTTCCCCTCCGGGCTACGTCGGCTACGGCCAGGGTGGGATTCTGACCGAAGCCGTACGCAAACGTCCGTACAGCGTCGTCCTGCTCGATGAAGTCGAGAAAGCGCACCGCGACGTGATGAACCTGTTCTATCAGGTCTTCGACCGCGGCTTTATGCGCGACGGCGAAGGGCGGGAGATCGACTTCCGTAATACCGTCATTCTGATGACCGCCAACCTTGGCAGCGACCACATAATGCAACTGCTGGAGGAACAACCGGAATCGACAGACACTGATTTACAGGAAATGCTGCGCCCTGTCCTGCGCGATCACTTCCAGCCCGCGCTGCTCGCCCGTTTCCAGACCCTGATTTACCGCCCGCTGGCCGCCACCGCGCTGCGCATCATCGTTGAGATGAAACTGGCGCAGGTCGCCAGACGCCTGAGCAAACATTACGGCCTGCAAACCACTATTGAAGAAAGCCTCTACGACACGCTGGTCGCCGCCTGCCTGCTGCCGGACACCGGCGCGCGTAACATCGACAGCCTGCTCAACCAGCAGATCTTGCCGGTGCTGAGCCAGCAACTGCTGAGCCGCATGAGCGGGCAACAACGCACCACTTCACTGGCGCTGGGCTGGGATGAAGAGGAAGGGATTACGCTGGAATTTGACGGAGAAGGGAAATGAGCGTAGCAGCATCACTGTTTTTCGACCACAGCCACCATAAACTCGCGGTGCATGGCAGCGCGTCGGATATGGACGTCCTGAGTTTTACCGGCACGGAAGGCCTGAGTACACCGTTCAGCTATGCCATCCAGTTCACCAGCAGCGACAAATCCATCGACCCGAAAATCCTGCTGATGCAGGACGCCTCGCTGACCCTGCAGGCACCGGTGGCGCAGGCCTTCGGCGTCTCCGTGCAGGAGCCGCAGCGCGTTATTCAGGGGGTAGTCACCGGCTTTAAGCGCCTCTCGACCTCGAAAGATGAAAGCCGCTACGAGGTGTGCCTCGAACCACGTCTGGCGCTACTGGCCCGCAGCCACCAGAACTGCATTTATCAGGACATCTCCGTGCCCGGCATCGTCGAGAAAATCCTGCGCGAACGCCACGACATGCGCGGGCAGGATTTCGTCTTTACGCTGACCAAAGAATACCCGCGCCGCGAACAGGTGATGCAGTACGGTGAAGACGATTTGGCGTTTGTGTCCCGCCTGCTGGCCGAAGTCGGTATCTGGTACCGCTTCACCGCTGACCCGAAACTCAACATCGACGTCGTCGAATTTTACGACGACCAGCAGCATTACGAACAGGGGCTGAGCCTCGCGGCCGTGCCCCCTTCCGGGATGCACGACGTGGGTGTCGAGTCCGCCTGGGATTTAGCCAGCCACCATCGGGTGGTCGAAAAGTCTGTTTCTACCCGCGATTACAACTACCGCACCGCCACCGCCGACCTGAGCAGCAGCGCCGACGTCACCCGTGACGACGCCACCACCTACGGCGAAGCCTATCACTACGCCGACAACTACCTGACCGCCGGGGCCGAAGGCCGTGACCCGGAGCCGGAGAGCGGCGCGTTCTACGCCCGCCTGCGTCACGAGCGCTACCTGAACAATCAGGCGCACTATTCGGGCGTCGCCAATGCCGCCACGCTGGTGCCGGGTCAGGAGCTGAAAGTGACGGGCAGCAGCATTCACGCGCAGTTCGCTCAGGGCGTGGTCATTACCCGCACCGTCAGCACGGCCAGGCGCGACAAAAGCTTCGAAGTCACTTTTGAAGGCATTCCGTATTCAGAAGATTACTGCTTCCGCCCTGAACCGGGCAGTAAGCCGGTGATGGCAGGCACCCTGCCCGCGCGCGTCACCAGCACCACGGCTAACGACACTTACGGACATATCGATAAAGACGGACGTTACCGCGTCAATATGCTGTTCGACCGCGACGCGTGGGAACTGGGCTACGAAAGTCTGTGGGTCCGTCAGGCCCGTCCTTACGCCGGCGACACTTACGGTATGCATCTGCCCTTGCTGGCAGACACCGAAGTCGCGATTGCGTTTGAGGACGGCAACCCCGACCGACCTTACATCGCGCACGTCCTGCATGATTCGGCGCACGGCGACCACGTCACCATCAAAAACTACAAGCGCAACGTCCTGCGCACGCCGTCTAACAACAAGCTGCGTCTTGATGATGAGAAAGGCAAAGAGCACATCAAGCTCAGCACCGAATACGGCGGCAAAAGCCAGCTGAACCTCGGGCATCTGGTGGACAGTGAAAAACAACAGCGCGGCGAGGGTGGAGAGCTGAGAACTGATGACTGGGTAGCCGTTCGTGGCGGTAAAGGGATCTTGCTCACCTCACAGGTACAATCTCAGGCGGGCGGAAAACAACTGAGCATGGACGAGATTAAACGTCAGCTCTCAGATGCCCTCTCTCTCGCTGAGGCTCTGTCTAACCTGATGAAAACGGCCGAGATTGATCCACTTGACCACTCGACGCAGCAAAACTTTCTGCAGCAAAATATCGATGAACTGCAACAACCTGTCATTTTAGCGGGTGCGCCAGGAGGTATTGCGTTGTCAACACCACAGCATATTCAGCAAAGTGCCAACGGTAGTCTGATAATGACGGCAGGCGAAAACGCCGAATTGTCAGTTCTTAAACGCATTGCCTTATCAGCCAGAAAAGCTCTGGTGATGTTTGTGCATGAAATGGGCATCAAAATGGTGGCTGCTGCAGGGAAAATTCAAATTCAGGCGCAGTCTGATGCCATTGAAATCACTGCAGTGAAGGGCGTTACTATCACCAGCACAGAGGATGAAATCCTCATCACGGCGAAAAAGAAAATCACCCTGCAGTGTGGCGGCTCATACCTGACCATTGAACCGACCAAAATAGAGTCTGGAACTGGTGGTGATTTTAATGTGAAAAGTGCCAAGTTTGATTTTGCCGGCCCGGCGAAACTGGATGTCCCGTATCCAAAATTTACGGTGTGCGAATCCGCTGCTTCTGACGCTTCAAGTCAGGGTGATGCCACGATGTCAATGAGCTGAGGACTTTGTTATGACCATCCCGTATTTAGCCGAACCGTTGCCGGTGGCAGATCATCAGTACGCAATCATTGATCGCATGCGTGTTCCTGAATTACCGGAGAGCTGGCCTCTGATCGAGTTGGTGTCGCCGATGCTTGCCCCTCAGGCGCACCTTTACCCCTGGCTGTTGCCCTTACATGGACTTAAATCCGGTGACTGGCGTCAACTGATGGCGGAACTGACACAAGGCAAAAATCCACACTCTCCCCCGACAAGCTGTTTGCTGTTAAACAGTGCGTCCAACCCCCTTACTGTGCGTAATGCGCTGGTCGAGGCACTACAGTTTTATGACCAGCATCGCAATGGCCATATTTTGCGTTATTACGATCCCCGGGTATTGTTTCATCTGCACTGGATGTTAACGCCCTGGCAGTTGTCCCATCGTTTACCTGCCAGGGAAGTGCCTGTCTGGACATTCTGGCTTGAGGGAGAATGGCGAACATTGTCTTTTCCGGAAAAAATAGCCTGTCCGCCAGGGGAACTGCGACAGTTGCCGCTTGAAGAGCTTCAGTATATCGGTCAGATAAATATTGTGCTTTCCATGTTGCGTGTTCCTGTTAAGGATTTAGACCAGAGACAGGAAATTAGCAAACAAATCCGGAGTCTACTGGAACAAGCCGCGCACTGTCAGTTACCTACCCCTGAAGACCGGATCACGTTTGCGTTGCATGGCTTGCAGCAACGCGAAGATTTCTGGCTGTCGCCTAAAATGGCGGCGTTCCTTATTCTGGCCCGGCAAACCGCGGATTTTTACCGCGATGAAACCAGCAACTGGGACGACGCTCGCTGGCTGGATATGACCGAACCTCAATCACGCACGGCCGGATGGAATAATTAATATGGCGACTACACAAGGATGTAAATTCTGCACTCGTCGGGGGCTTCCTGTTTTACCCGTGCGCCCCGCCTTGGTGAGTCAGCAAGACGCGTTACCTGTTTTGCCTGCCAGTATTAACGTGCCTGCCGAAGCTCAGGGTGAAACCGCCTGGACAGGACGTTTACTGCGTGAAGGATTTTTATATATCTGGTCTGAACCCGGCAACCGCTGGATAAATTACTTTGCAACCAGCTCAGGGTATTATTACCCCCTGCCTGAGAATGGCGACGTTCCTCCTGATATTGCCAGCGGAAAAACAACACCTTGTATTACACACCCCTCAGAGCTTGCCTGCGCGTCACTTATCACCCTGCCGGTAAAACCCGCAGGTATGAAAAACGGTTTGTTCTGGTTTAGCTGGTCTGAAGTCGAGTGGACGCCAGCTGTGCGCGAAAAGCATGAAGATGCGAGCTACCGCCGTCAGTACATGCAGCGTTTCGATATGGATGCCTGGGTGAATGCTGGTAAGTCTGACCAGACACTTTCCATTCAGCAATTGAAGGGAACTGTCGCTGAATACAGCAGCAATGCCGGTAACTGTACACTAACACAGTGGTCGGTTTCACCCTGGAAAAAAGTTAAACCACAAGAGGGTGAGAACCTTCTGCAGGCTGCAGAGAAACTGTATCCGGGCAAAGGCGCAGTGATCCTGCTGCAGGATCCGGTAGCAGTTGCACAAGATATATCCTGGCTGGCAAATTATCGCCTCAATACAAATTTCTATGAAAATCCAGCTTATACGAGAGAGCTTGCTCTTACGGCCACGGTACAGGGGTTGAAAGAAAGCATTTGTGCCCAATATGAGCGGGAAATAGTCCTTAAAAATGAAATAGAAGAAATAAATACCGATGTGGGTTATTACGACAAAATGGGGATGTATATTCCAGGTTCACCGGAGTTAGGTAAAGCTGCTCATGAGCGAAACATTAAGCTTTTTAACCAAAGAATAGAGTCAAAGTGGCAGTCCGAGTACGGGAAATATTATGATAAAAACAAAGAAGAAGCTTTCACTGTAAAATTTAATGGTGCTATTAAAGAATATGACAATTCCGTCATCGTGCCGATGATGAAAATGTACATGGCGTGCCTGGAAGGAAAAATACTGACAGGCTATTTTTTCCATAACTTCGACACTACAGACCCGGGAAATGGGATTTGTTACGTTCAGTCAGTCACTGATTGTATCGATGGATTTCAGGATAAATTGTTAGTTTCAAAGCATTTTCAGGAAAGGCTTTCGGGCGAATGTACTGACAAGACGAATATATTGGCCCGCGCCGCCGTTTTTAATAATGATATTATTGCAGAAAAAATCAACTCCGCAACTCACGCCTCTCTGGACATAACTGCAATACCGTGGGACAGACCCCTTGACGGTTTTAAAGATATCTTTGATCAAAAGATATCGGGCGCGCAGCTTGTATTAGAAAAGTATCAGAACGCACTCAGTGGAGCGGTTTTTTCACTGGTCGGGAAAGTCATCGACTCCAGACCCGCAGATGCTCTGGTTTCATTTGCCATTGTTGCCAATAAAAAAGTGAAGATGGTCACTCTGGCAGCTGAACGTAAATATTTTGTCACTGCCGTGGTCGGGGAACTCGCTGAAATATTTGGCATTTCAGGCCGCGCGGGCATTGATCAACTGCGCCATTACGTCGATATTGAAGTTCGCCATATCGAAGCGACAAATATCAAAATGACGGGGATACAAACCGGTAAATTTGCCGTTCTGGTCGATATGAAAGAGGCAGAAGTGCTGAAAGCAGCCTCAAATGGCACCGAGGCCTCGGCGATAGCAAAAACGTTACATTCCGTCGAAGAAGTGAAGGCTAACATTTTCCCGAATACGTTCAGAAGTAAACTGGCCCAGCTAAAAAGCGCATCTCCATCATCGATATCCGGTGCTTCAATGAATGCCATTCCGTTTTCAGGGAGTGTGTTGTCGGGTGCGTTCCAGATATTTGCAATTACCCACGCCGGTTTGCCTAAGGAGTTTACTGTCGAATCAACGTCCAGACTTGCAGGCAATATTCTTATGGCGGCAGGTTCTGTTGCCGATTCAATTGAACGCCTAATGACTAATTTTAACAATATAAGATGGAACGCACAAATCAGGGTCGCGATGGGGGGAAGCTTTCAACGGACAATGATGAGCTCAATTAGATTCGTTAAATGGCTCGGCGGCGCTGCAGGAGTTGTGGGAGTTATCTTTGATTTTTATAACTTTGGCATGGAGATACATAAAGGCCATAATGACATTGCTGCAGCCTACTTTTGCTCAGCTATTGGCGGAGGGATTCTTACTTATGCTGTTTTATTTAGCGTTATTTTGTCACCAGCATGGATTGTAGCCGCAGTAATTCTGATGCTTGGGGCTGCTATTTATTTAACCTTGAATATAAAAACTGACATTCAACTCTGGCTAATTAGCTGCCTGTGGAGAAAAATACCGCTCGATGAGAGCGCGATTCCAGCTATCTGGCCAACCGGAAGTATTGAAATAGAAGCCTTTAGTAAAGCGCTGCAATCTGGAGCACAATGAATGAACTATTCAGGACTTTACAGCCCCTTTATACTCAATCGTTCTTTGAGCGAAGAAGATATTAAATATCATTTAAAACAAGATTTCACTGGCATGGGGTCATCCGATTCGCTAGCATTAGACGACGCTGTCGTTATAAAAATCAACTCAACTTATCTGGAGTTGGTTGACAAATATTATAATGATAGAGGAATGCCTGATGTTTTTGCTTTTATCCTTTCACTTGCACCATTTATGAGTGCGATATTTGTAGCTTATCAATTTATCTTAGAGTTAGTAAAAACAACGTCTTCGTTAGCTACGCTTATTTTGTATGCCTTATTTTTTTTCCCCATATCGATGGCCATGGCAATATTCTTCTGTCGATTGTTACGCAAATCTTGGTTTACCTGGACTCACTACCCCGTTCGTTTTAACCGAAAAACAAAAATGGTCCACGTATTCAAAGTGGACGGAACCATTATTTCCGTTCCGTGGCGTGAAGTCTTCTTTACCCGCGGCCGTGCCGGAAGGGGCGCAATGCCGGAATGGAGTATTGACGGACATATTCTTGCAGACGATAAACAAACCGTCATTGATACCTTCAGTCTGGGATTTTCAAATACCCGACGTGAGCTGGTAAAGAACTGGGCTTTTGTCCGCAGTTATATGGAAGTGGATGACTGCCTGAATGAGCTGGCGGATATCATTGCCTTATGTCCGCCTGTAGCAGATAAAAAAGAGAGTTATATCTTTGGCCTGCAGTACTTACTCCGGGTTGAGTCGCGCATTGAGTGGGTGTTCCGCATAATCCTGTCACCTTTAATTCTGCTCGGCAGCGTTGCCCGGTTTGTTGCCATGCGCACCAGTAAAATTCCACGCTGGTCCCAGGACGTTGAAGCTGACTGCCGGGTTGAAGCTGATGACCCTGTTAACGTCAGCGCCGCTAATAACCCAAAACATCTCTGGCGTTATGTACTGGCAAATCAGTCACTGGATGAGTACAACGCGCTCTATCAGCGCCAAAGTCAGGCGATGTACCGGTTATGGGAAAAAGTTCAGGCAAAGGTTCGCAGGCAATAACGTACCAAACTTCATCAAACTGGAATAATTAATATGTCGACTCAACAAGGATGTAAATTTTGCACACGTCAGGGGCTTCCTGTTTTACCGGTTCGTCCGGCGGTGGTCGCAAAAGACGATACACTCCCGCATCTGCCAGGCAGCATTGCAGTACCGGTAGCACCTCAGGGAGAAACTGCATGGACCGGGCGTTTGCTGCGTGAAGGTTTTTTATATATCTGGTCTGAATCCGGCAACCGCTGGATAAATTACTTTGCAACCAGCGCAGGGTATTATTACCCCCTGCCTGATAATGGCGATGTCCCACCTGACATTGCTAATGGGAAAATAAGGCCGTGTATTACTCAGCCATCCGAACTTGCCAGCGCATCGCTCATTACCCTGCCGGTAAAACCTGCCGGTATGAAGAACGGAGTGTTCTGGTTTAGCTGGTCTGAAGTCGAATGGACACCGGCTGTGCGTAAGAAACATGAAGATTCATCCTATCGTAGCCAGTATATGCAACGCTTTGATATGGATGGGTGGATTAAGAGCGGTAAAGCAGAACAGGTTATTGCTATATCAGCGCTGACAGAAACTGTCGCGGAATACAGCAGCAAAGGCAAAAACAGCAACGCAAGTGAGTGGTCTCCTTCACCGTGGAAAGCTGCCACTTTGTTCGAAGGAGTTTTCCTCCAGCAGACAGCGGACAAACTCTGTCCGGGTAAAGGAGCGATGATTGTGTTGCAGGATCCGCCGGCAGTATTACAGGAGCTTTCCGCCGTTATAGATTATGAATTGCAGAAAAAAGTATACAAAAAGGCAGAGTATCAACGAGAGCTTGCTCTGGCCTCCGCAATTACAGGTCTGAAAGAGGCAATGACGCGTCAGTTTGAACGTGACATTATCGAAAAAAATGAGAGCGAAGAGCGAAACGCGCTTTACGGCCCTTTCGGTTATGCCGGTAACAGCGAAGTCCCGGACAATATGTACACCTCAATTGGTGACCGGAAAATGAAACCTGAGGCGGCCAGGAAGTGGGCAGAATATGAGCAATATTACGACCCTTCGAAAGTGGCAAGTTTCCAAAATAAGTTCAATAAAATTCTTAAGCAATATAACGATACCATCATCAGCCCGCGCACTGAGATGTATCTGGAATGGATGAAGGGCAATGCGTTGCTCGGCTATTTTAAGCATAATTTTGATACGCAAGAATTGAAAAGCGGCATTGAATATGTCCAGACCCTGAATTACTGCATTGCGGGTATGCAAGATAAAGTTGGAGTATTCCGCCATTTCACCGATTTGCTGTCAGGTATGCCGACAGACGCAACAAATGTTCTGGCTCGTGCATTAGTGTTGAATCAGGATGTGCTTGCTGAGAATTTAGCTAAAGCAACAGAAGGTTTTTCTGACTGGTTCACTCTTCCGTGGAACGGGATAGCCGATGCGTTTAAAGATGGTATAGAAAAAATGCGTGACAATGCTGCCGGTGTAGCCGGAATACTCATTGGCCTTCTTTCCGGGATCTTAACCAGAAAAATCACGCAGGCACTGGAATCAAACAAAATATACGGTTGTTTAGTGGCTATGGGTGCAATCACAAATAAAGCATTGGTTCCTTTGGAAAAAACCGGGAAATACAAAGTTTTCGTTTCTGAAGTTGTCACTCAACTCGCTAAGGAAAGCGGGCTGGGAGGTAAATCCAATAAGGACAGCTTACGGCATTATGTCAGACGCGAGTTGAGACGACTCAAAATCGACGGATTGCCCATGGAGGCTGAGGAAACAAAGAAATTTTTAGTTATGGTTGATATCGACAAAGTTCACGAAATGACAGTTTTGCCACCTAAAGAGCGCACGGTGGCAGTGAGTAAATTACTTCGAACTTCCGCGGATGTTGAGGCACAGCAATTTAGCCGCTGGCAAGGAGCCGTCCAGGGTGGCGTCAGAAAAGCCGGAGAGGCTATGCCGTTTACATTGGGCGTATTCTCCGGCGTACTTCAGGTGGCAGCACTTTTTATTTCTGCCGATATTCACAATAAAAAAACACTGACTTCCGATCAAACAGAAGCGCACTCCCGGTTCTGGACCGGGGTTATTGGCCTGGGGAGCACGACGTTAGGTATCATTGAAACCGGCATTAAACAATTTCGGCTATTTGCTAATGCATCATCAAGACTACGCGTTTTCAGCTCCGAAACTTTCATTAAATGGGTTGGCTATGCTGGAAAAACATTAGGTGCGGTGGCTGGAGTAATTACTGCGGGGTATGATATTTATAATTTCGGAAATGAACTTTACAAAGGTCATCAAGGGCTTGCTATAGCATATCTTTTTTCAGGGTTAGCAGGTTTGTGGCTTGCTACTGCTGTGATTTTTGCAATACCCGTAATAGGGACTTTTATCGCTGTCGCTATTTTAATTGGCACTGCTGTTTATCTGGCGTTTCAGAATCGTGATAACATTCAAAAATGGCTGTTCCAGTGCTTATGGCGAAATATACCTGTCGATGCAGATAATTCAAAAGAAAAGCAAGATAAATTTAAGAACAGAGAGGCTGCGGAACTGCCTATATGGCCGACCATGAAAATGGAAATGGACGAATTGAAATTAGCATTGGGTGTTGAGGATTAAAATGGACTATTACGGGCTTTTTCCTAAATTTAAACTGAACCGCCTGCTTAATAATGCGGAAAGGGAATATCAGTTGCACCAAGATTGCGCAGTTGATCTCAATGATCAGTCTGTGAGTCCGGATGCAAAAGTGATATCAATTAATTCACATTGTCTGGAGTTGGCGGATAAATATTATGCTGCCAAGGGATTTGGTAGTTTTGTTGCCTCCTTGGGTTTATTGGGTATGCTTTTTGTTCTACTGATAACCGTTATCTTTTCTTTTCTTGATTCCAATGATATATCTTTTAAAGATATCTGTTTTTTTTTGGTTGTGCTAATCCCTAGTAGTGCAATGGCCATCTGGATGTTAATTTTATTAAAAACTGAATGGTTTGCCTGGACACACTACCCCGTCCGGTTTGACAGAAAAAACAGGCTGGTGCATGTTTTCAGGCTGAATGGCTCAACCTACAGCGTTCCCTGGGATAGCGTATTTTTCACCACGGGGCTGAGCCACAGAAAAGATGCCAATAAAGACTACTATATCAGCGGGCACATACTGGCGGATGATAACGAAACCGTGGTTGATACCTTCTGCCTGCCCGCGACGCATTCGGACAGAAAACAGCTTGTACGGCACTGGGAGTTTGTGCGGCGATATATGGAGAACGGGCCTGAGTCAGTCATTGAGGTGGTGGATTTTTGTCTCCCCATCGCTAAAAAGCGTGAAGGCTATCGCTTTGGTCTGCTCTATTTGTTGTCAGGGTTTAATGGAGCACCTCTGTTCCTTTTTCCGCTATTTTTTGTTCTGGCGTTGATCTTCAGCATTCCCCGCTATCTCGCCATGGTGACGAGCAGAATACCTGTCTGGCCTGCAAGCATTGAATCATTGTGCCCGGTGGATAAAGATGACCCTTATCAGGTTGATGCATCCCGTAATTCAAAGCATCCATGGCGGGATCTTTTCAGAAAAAAATAAATATCACTAATGAAACGAGGTATTCCCATAGGGAATCGAATAATAAATAGCACAATCTGAATGCATCGTGGATGAATTCAAGCATTTCATTAATACGGAATTTTTAATAAAAAATTAGTCTGTTAGCTTGGGTTGGTTTAATGATTGATTTAGCCATGTTAGTTGCTGCATGCTATATTTCAACCTCACTCATAGAAGTATTAGACGAACTGAGTTACTCCGATCAGCACCTCTACCGGATTACCTCGCTTATGGTTCCGCTATTTAGTTTCGCCATTGTCACGCAGATTGTCAGTCTGCCAGTTATGTTAAAAAAGCCCAAAACCGGATTTACACTGGCATCTATTGGTTCTTTCGTCATGCTGCCATTGAGTATGTTCTTTATTTCATGTTGTCTCGTAAGCAGTGAAAATTACCGTAATAAAAGCCTGAATAAACTCCACCAAAAAGACGTCTCAGAACTTGACAGCAAGCTCACTTTTGACTTTGGCTCAGCAGCAATGTCGGGGTTATTTCTTTTGATCGGAGGTGTTGCAGCGGTTTTTATCGGGCTGCCAGTCGGTGGTTTACTACTCCTGTTATCAATATTTTCTTTCTACAAGGCATTCCGGTTGAATAACCGAATCATGATAGGCATGCAACATGACAAATCGATTATCACTCCATCGACCTATTTTGACACTTACATTTTACCCGTTAGTGATGTGTCTTTGATTAAAGATAATAACAAATTGTTCCAACTACATATTAAATCAACCGATGTAGACAGAGTGTGTTCGTATAGCAAGCGCATGATTGAAGAGGATCAATATCAAGATATTTTGAACGATATTTTCTCAAAACTTGCAAAGTAGGAAATCAATATTGGGGGACATGTACAATTCAGGAGATCCCCTGATCGATATAAGTTCATTCAACGCATCCCCTACGCGATGTCACATCGAAAAACATATAAGGATTTAAAATGAAAGGAATTATTCGCATTGGCGATAAAACCACTCACGGCGGTCAGGTGCTGGCGGGTTCATCCACGATGATTTTCCTGGGGATCGGCGTGGCCCGTATCGGCGATCCCGTTTCATGCCCTATTCCAGGCCATGGCCCAACGAAGATTATCGAAGGTCACCCTACTATGATGGACAACGGGTTGCAGGTCGCATTTCATGGGCATAAATGTGCCTGTGGATGCACACTCATCACGTCTTTGGGCAATGCGACAGCGAGCTGATTATGCCTGTTGATTTAAATTCTATCCCAGCACTGGCTCAACGTTCTTTGCCACCCTCGTCTAAACGCTGGTTGTTTTTTTTGGCGGTGCTGTTGATTATTTGTGGCACTGCAACGCTCTACTTCTGGCCTGCTGATGCGCCAACCCGAACACCGATCTTTTGGTACTGCTTTATTCTCGTGCCCTTTTTTGTCTGGCTCGTTTTATTTGGTCTTCGCTGGCTGGTGCATACTTTCTCAGACTGCGTCAATGATGGATGGGACGAAGAAAGAGAGTGGACATTAAACCATGAAGTCCTGCGCGGACAGAGTTATGCCAACGTATTAGCACATGTTGTACATTTGCCGCACGCCATGTCGTCTGCCTCGCTCTCGATGCAGATGGTGGCGCAGGAAATCACCTTACCCTCTACGTCGCATGACGTGTCACATGAGGTGATCCGGCAGGCCCGTTTTGACGATATAACCTATCCGGCAACTGAACGTCTTCAGTATCGGATAGGCGCGATATTGGCGGATAACACTTTGGCGGCCGCATTATCCAAAAACTCGATACCCGGGCACCTGAACGTTTTCCTGCAGGTGGATATCGACAGGCAATCTGACAACATTGATTTACCTTCTTTGTGGGAGCGTGCACTCCAACAAGAGCCTCTCCCCTGCACAACCTCTTTGGTGCCCGGCGGCGGGCTTGAAGCATTTGACCGCTGGTTGGATAAATCTATTGCAGGGCAGACGTTACTGATCGTCGCAGTCCGACTTGCCGGTAAAGTAAAAGACGGTGAAGGAGATGCGGCCGTTGCCTTGTTGTTACAGACCTCGATGTCCGGGAAGGCACCATCTGACGTTGTTGCGCGTATTCATCGGCCGGAGCGTTGCAAAGTGGAAGCTCCTTTAGCAGACGCCGTTTTGCAATCACTTCACTGGGGGGATACCCGCCCGGAAAGTGTTGAACAGGTCTGGTTGACGGGAATGGGATGTGACAATCAGGCGCAGTCTGTGTTCTCTCAAATCAATGTCGCTTTTACAGCTCTCGTTACGCCAGAACAAACGTGTGACATCGATATTTATACCGGACTGACCGGCGAAGCTTCCCCCTGGTTGTCTTTGGCACTCGCCACTGACAATGCGGCAATACAGCACTGCACCCAGTTCGTCATGAGTGCCCCCCAGCCTGATGTTTCCCTGCCGTGGTTTACTGTCGTACACCCTGCACAGAACCGGGCTATTGCATAGCAGCAAACACAACACTCAGCTTGCTTTCGTAATTTTTCCCCCCTGATCCAATACTCTTGGACATAACTATCACTCGTACATTTCAGAGTGGAGAGACTAATGTGACGCGTTTTACTTTGTGGCTAAAAAGACCTGAAGTCCGTTTGTGGCTGATTATGGTGATATTTCTAATTATCGGTGGAGTCTTTTGCTGGTTACTCTGGCAGCAACCCGAATCACTCGGCGTTGAGCCAGAGTCTGTATTACGCGATCGCTTATTAGTCGGCGCCGGAGTCGCCACGGCCTCGCTTTTACTTTTCATCAATCTTTTCTTTATCAATACGCGACTTCTCGGGCGTCGGGCCTTCAGGCAGACTCGTAAACAAGCGGGGAACGATGAAGACCTCAATGAGGAAAACACGAGACAAGACAAGCCTCATCACGCAGAGTTACAGGATATCAAAACCCGCCTTCGCCGCCGCTACGGCCTGTTCTGGCGCTACAAAGTTCGTCTGCTGATGGTCGTCGGTGAAACACCAGAGATTACCGCGCTGGCTCCCCGTCTGGCGGAACAGGGCTGGCTGGAAGGTCAGCGTACCGTGCTGTTGCACGGCGGCAGTTTGCACCAACCGGCGGATGCAACCCGTCTGGCTGAGCTGCGTAAGCTGCGCCGCAGTCGTCCGCTGGACGGCGTGGTCTGGGCACTGACGCAGTCACAAAGCCGGGGGGCACAGTGGATGGATGACGGCCTGCGCTCGCTGGAAAAATCCGGTGAGGCGTTACGTTATCAGCCGCCGGTGTATCTGTGGCAGGTCTGCGACAGCCGCTGGGGGCAGGACGGCCGCGTCACGCAGCCGGTCGGTGCCATATTGGCCGCAAGCGCCGGTCCGGACACCCTCGAACGCCAGCTGCTATCCCTGCTGCCTGCCCTGCGCGAACAGGGGATGCAGCAGGTGTTCGCCGAACAGCGACACGATTTTTTGCTGCGACTGGCGCACTCACTGGAAACGACTGAAGCCATGCGCTGGCGTCAGGTATTAACACCTTGGTTTGCCGATTACGCCTCACGTATTCCGCTGCGCGGGCTGATGTTCAGCCTGCCGGAAACTTCCGCAACGGCGGAAGGGGTGCATGAAAAAACCTGGACGGCACCGGCCAGCTGGCAGGGCGTACTGGATGACTGTCTGGCTGCGCGCGGTCGCCGCGTGGGTCTGCCGTGGGAGCAAGGTGTGTGTTACAGCCTGCTGGCCCTGATTGTGCTGTGGGGCGCGGGCAGCGTGGTGTCCTTTGCTGTCAACCGTCACCAGATGGTGAGCGCGGCTGAGCAGGCGCAATTGCTTTCAAAGCCAGAACCTGTCTCCGATGAACAGCTGATTGCCCTGCAGGCGCTGCGTAATAATATCGGCCGTCTGCAAACGCGAATTGCCCGCGGTGCGCCGTGGTATCAGCGTTTCGGGTTAGACCACAACCGGGAGCTTCTGACAACATTGATGCCGTGGTATGGCAACGCCAGTAACCGTTTGATCCGTGATGCGGCCGTGCAGAGTTTGCAGCAAAAACTCAACGCACTGGCGAACCTGCCGGCCAACAGCCCGCAGCGCGCCGTGCTGGCAAAACCGGGCTATGACCAGCTCAAAGCCTATCTGATGATGGCGCGTCCGGAAAAAGCTGACGCTGCATTTTACGCGCAGGTGATGAAAACCGCCGAACCGCAGCGGCCCGGTGTGTCTCCGGGCTTGTGGCAAAGTCTGGCACCAGACCTGTGGCAGTTTTATGCCACCAACCTCCCTGCCCAGCCCGCGTGGAAAATCACACCGGATACGCAGCTGGTCTCGCAGAGCAGGCAGGTATTGCTGGGTGAAATCGGTCAGCGCAATGCCGAAAGCACCTTGTATGAAAACATGCTGCTGTCGGTACGTCGCAACTATGCCGATATGACGCTGGTAGACATGACCGGCGATACCGATGCGCAGCGTCTGTTCCACACCGACGAAGTAGTACCGGGGATGTTCACCCGTAAGGCGTGGGATGAGCAAATCCAGCACGCCATCGACAAAGCGGTCACCTCCCGCCGTGAGGAAATTGACTGGGTACTGAGCGACAGCCGCCGGGCAATCTCCGATGACATCTCGCCGGAGGCACTGAAAAAACGCCTGACCGAGCGTTACTTCACCGACTTCGCTGGCAGCTGGCTGAACTTCCTCAACAGCCTGCGCTGGAATGAGGCGAAAAATCTCTCCGACGTGATCGACCAGCTGACGCTGATGAGTGACGTGCGACAGTCACCGTTAATCGCGCTGATGAACACGCTGGCATGGCAGGGGCAGGCCGGACAACATGATGAAGCATTATCGGACTCGCTGGTGAAATCCGCCAAAGCGCTGATGAACAAGGACGCGCAACCGGCCATCGACCAGCACGCCAACGGACCGGTCGGCCCGCTCGATGAAACCTTCGGACCGTTGCTGGCCCTGATGGGCAAAGGTAGTGCGCAGAACATGATGTCGTCAGACAGTTCGCTCAGCCTGCAAACGCTGCTCACCCGCGTGACCCGCGTGCGCCTGAAACTTCAGCAGGTGGCTAACGCCAATGACCCGCAGGAAATGACGCAGGTACTGGCGCAGACCGTGTTCCAGGGCAAAAGTGTTGACCTGACCGATACCCAGGAATACGGCAGCCTGATTGCCGCCAGCCTCGGTGAAGAGTGGAGCGGCTTCGGGCAGACGATGTTTGTGCAGCCGCTGACGCAGGCGTGGGAAACGGTGTTACAACCGTCTTCTGCAAGCCTCAACGACCAGTGGAAAAACGCCATTGTCGCCAACTGGAAATCCGCTTTTGATGGCCGTTATCCGTTTGCCATTAGCAAGAGCGACGCTTCCCTGCCGATGCTGGCGGAATTTATCCGTAAGGACAGCGGGCGTATCGACAGCTTCCTGACCCGCGAACTGAACGGCGTGCTGCATAAAGAAGGCACGCGCTGGGTGCCGGACAAAGTGAACGGCCAGGGGCTGACCTTTAATCCGGCCTTCCTGGATGCGATCAATCAGCTGAGCCAGATATCTGACATCTTGTTTACCGACGGGAGCCAGGGGATGCGCTTCGAACTGCTGGCCCGGCCGGTGCCGGACGTGGTGGAAACCAATCTGTCGATTGACGGACAAAAACTGCATTACTTCAATCAGATGGAAAGCTGGCAGAGTTTCCGCTGGCCGGGCGAGACGTATAAGCCGGGCACAATGCTGACCTGGACCTCCACCAATGCGGGTGCCCGCCTGTACGGCGATTATCAGGGCACCTGGGGGCTTATCCGCTGGCTGGAACAGTCGAAGCAACAAAAACTCGATGAGGGTCGTTATCAGCTGACCTTTACCACGCCAGACAAACAACCGCTGCAGTGGATATTGCGTACTGAGCTCGGCAAAGGCCCGCTTGGCCTTCTGCAAATGCGCAACTTTACGCTGCCGGCGCAAATTTTCCTGATTCAGGATGCGCCGGTACCGGCTGAAAAACCTTTTGACCCCGATGCAATCGCCGAGGAGCCGTAATGGCCACATTAACTACCCTGCTCACCGCCTGTACGACTGAGCCTGACGCACTTTTACAGCAGGCGCAGCAACAGGCCGCACTCTGGGATAACTGGCTGCAACCGGTGTCAGCAGACACACCGGCCGGGACAGATCCCGGCTACGACGATGACTTCCAGCAGATGCGCGAAGAGGTCAATAAGCTTTCCGGCGCGGATACCGCACTGACCTGCGAACTGGCAGAAAAACTGCTGACCGCGCACTGCAAGGATGTGCGCGTTGCCACGTACTACGTCTGGGCGCGTCTGCACCGCGACGGTGAGGCGGGACTTGCCGATGGCCTGTCCCTGCTTGCCGGGCTCATTACCCGCTTTGGTGAAACCCTGCATCCACAGCGTGCCACCAGCCGCAAGGCCGCGCTGGAATGGCTCTCCGGTTCACGCGTACTGGACAGCCTGTCACTGTACCCGGAAGTTGATACGACGGATTTTTCCCGGATTGCCGGGGCACTGGCGTTAATCGAACAAGGGTTAAGCGCCTGGGATGCGGCGTCCCGTCCGGGCCTCGGCGCCCTTTACGCCGCGCTGGAAAACCGTCTCGCACAGTCAGGCGGTATGGGCGCTGTCGTGCCGCAAAACAGCAGCACGTCTTCCCCCTCCTCCGCGTCAGAAAGCACCAACACATCGCCGACATTGCGCCCGGTGCAGTCAGGCCGCGACCTGCTTGATCAGGCGAAAACACTGGCAAAGTACCTCCGCGACCAGCCTTCGGGCTGGCTCTCAGGCCACCATCTCATCAAAAGTATCCGCTGGGACACGGTGCATGAATTGCCACCGCTCGATGCCACCGGACGCACCCGTCTCCTGCCCCCGCGTCCGGAATATCGGGCCCAGCTCAAGCGTCTTTATCTGCAGCAAAGCTGGACTGAACTGCTTGAACAGGCGGAATCGATGTTCTCCGAGGGTGTAAACCACTTCTGGCTGGACGTGCAATGGTATTTGCATCAGGCGCTGACGAAGGCCGGTGCGCCATTTGACGGCTGGGCAATGTGCGTCACGCAGGATTTAAGCCTGCTGCTTTCGCGCCTGCCGGGGCTGGAAACCCTCTCCTGGAGCGACGGCACACCGTTTGCCGATGAAGTCACATTGGGCTGGATAAACCAGCAGGTGTTGGAATCCTCTTCCGGCTGGGGTAGTGAACCGTCTGCCGCCGTCGCCTCCGGCGAGGACGATATCCTGCAGCTTGAGGCCGAGGCGCTGACAATGGCCGACAGCGACGGTATCGAAAATGCGCTCAACTGGTTGCAGTCGCGTCCGGGGATTACCACTGCGCGCCACCAGTGGCTGCTGCGCCTGCTGATGGCTCGTGTCGCCGAACAATATGGCAAAAACGACATGGCGCTTTACCTGCTCGGCGATCTCGACGCCGCCAGCACAACGCTGACTCTGCCGCAGTGGGAGCCGGGGCTGGTATTTGAAGTAAAGGCGCGCCGTCTGAAGTTGCTGCGCATGAAAACCCAGCGCGGCGACGGCGATAAACTCCGCCTGCTGGCCGACATGGACACCCTGCTCAGCGGGCTGATAGCCCTCGACCCTGCCCGCGCCGCCGTGTTGTGCGGCTAAAACACGTAAAGGAATATTTTCATGGCAAAAGGCTACTACCTGGTCATTCAGGATAAGACCACCTGCGGCGGCGTTATTCTGGCCGGTGACCCGACCCATAAGCTGATGGGCAAACCCATCGTGCGTGAGCAGGATCCCGTCACCTGCGGTCAGCATCCGGGTGTATTCACTATCGTCGGCAGTGTTCCCGAAGATACACTCAACGGCCGCAAGTTCGCCGGAACGCTGCACAGTAAAAGCAGCTGTCCGTGCAAGTCGCGTCTTATTCCGTCGGTGATGATAAAGACTTATGAGAAATAACATCGCCCGCAGGTAAGCATTCACACGGTCAGCGCGTTTCGACTCAGAGCCATACCTTCCTCTCTATCAATCTTCAGGTCAGCCGTTGTCCGGGTGTATTTCCCCGTATAACCGCCGACCAACGGGCATATACAAATAAGACAATTATGGACGACTTAACCTTACGTTATTTTGACGCCGAAATGCGTTACCTGCGCGAGGCGGGCGAAGAGTTTGCCCGCGCGCACCCGGACCGGGCTGCCGGACTGAATCTTGACAAAGCCGGCGCCCGCGACCCCTACGTGGAGCGCCTGTTTGAGGGCTTTGCCTTCCTGATGGGGCGTCTGCGTGAAAAGCTCGATGACGATTTACCCGAGCTGACCGAAGGGCTGGTCAGCCTGCTGTGGCCGCACTATCTGCGCACCATCCCTTCCCTTTCTATTGTGGAGTTCACCCCGCAGTGGCAGGGCATGAAGGAACACATGGCCGTCAGTAAAGGCTTTGAAGTTCTTTCCCGGCCGATGGGTGAACGCGCAACGCGTTGCCGCTACACCACCACGCAGGATATTGAACTGCTGCCGCTGTCGCTGATCCGCGCAGTTCTCGATACAGAGCCGGATGGCCGGTCGGTGATCCGCCTGCGCTTTAACTGCGGGGAACTGGCTGACTGGAGCAAACTCAACCTGAGCCATCTGCCGCTCTATTTTGATGCCGATGCACCGCTGGCCTGCGCGTTACATGAAGCACTGACCCTCAACGTTGCACGTCTCTGGATACGTCTGCCGGGACAGGCTGACCGTCAGCCGCTGGACGGTTACTTTTCCCCGCAGGGATTCAGTGAAAAAGATACCTTGTGGCCCGGCGGTGACAGCGCCTTCAGCGGTTATCAGCTATTGCTGGAGTATTTCACCTTCCGCGAAAAGTTTATGTTTGCCGGCCTTAAAGGGCTGGATACCGTAAATCTGCCCGCGGAGCTTGCCTGGTTTGAGATTGACGTGGTGCTGGAAAAACGCTGGGAGCACGATTTTTCGTTCTCTGAAAAACATCTGCGGCTGCACTGCGTGCCGGTCATCAACCTGTTCCCACTGGAATCAGACCCGCTGTCACTCTCGTCCTTGCAGACCGAGTACATGCTGCGCCCGATGCGCGTTCAGGATGGTCACACCGAAATTTATTCGGTCGACTCGGTAATTTCCTCCAAACATTCAGGTCATCAGGTTTATGTGCCGTTCACCAGTTTCCGCCACAAGGGCGGCATGCTGCGCCACGACGCGCCGGAGTATTACTACCACACACGCGTCAAGCGTGGTCCTTCCGGCCTGCACGACACCTGGCTGGTGCTGGGCGGTGAGGCGTTTGATAACCACACCGTGCCGGAAAACGAGAATCTGTCCCTGAGCCTCACCGGTACCAACGGCCAGTTGCCACGCAAATCGCTGCAAAGCACCGTGCTGGATACGGCGGTTAAATCCACCGGTGCTAACGTGCGGGTGCGCAACCTGTCCGCGCCGACCATGCCGTGTTATCCGCCGAACCGCGACCGTTTCCACTGGCGGGTGCTGAGCCATCTGGGCAGCAGCTTCCTGTGGATGATGGACAATGCTGAAGTTCTGCGTGGCACGCTTGCCCTCTACGACTGGACCGAAAGCGAGATGAACCGCCGCCGTCTGGAGGCCATTGTTGACGTCAGGCACAGCGAGATTGAGCGTTTCGAGCGTGGCTATCTGCTGCGTGGGGTGCATATCGAAATTACCCTCGATAGCAACGGTTTTGCAGGCAGCGGCGACATCTGCCTGTTTGGTGAAATGCTCAGCCGTTTCTTTGCGCTGTACACCGACATTCATCTGTTTAACCGCCTGACACTGATACTGCAACCGACCGGAGAACGCCTGGAATGGGAAGAGAACCACAAAACCCGCATCCGCACTTCCGGCTGAATGACCGGGTTGAACGGGACATCGGGCGGTTTAACTTTTACCGCTTTTGCCAGTTGCTGGAGCGCTCCGGTAACCCGCCTCTCGGCAGCACCGCCAACCCGGCGGACGACCCGGTGCGATTTCGTCCTCATCCGGGGATGGGGTTTCCGGTCAGCGAGCTGAAAGCGCTCGAGCGGGATGCCGAAAATCCGGACGCACCGCCGACCGTACGTACCACCTTTATGGGGCTTTACGGCGTAGACTCGCCGCTGCCGACGTCCTACATCGACGACATCACCCAGCAGCGCGATGGCCATGAGGCGCTGGAGGGATTTCTCGATATCTTTAACCACCGCATCATGACGCAGTTTTACCGCATCTGGCGCAAATACTCTTACCCGGCAACGTTCGAGGCGGGCGGCGCAGACAACACGTCGCAAAGCCTGCTGGGCCTGATTGGCATGGGTATCCCCGGTACGCAGCGCCACCTTGCCACACCGACATCGCGTTTTCTGGCGTTGCTGGGCGTCATGCGCCAGCCGGGAAGAACGGCGGAAGGCGTGCAGGCGCTGGTCCGGCTGCTGGCTCCCCGCACGCGTGCGGACGTGACGCCACACTGCCTGCGCAGCGTGCGCATCACGACTCCGATGTCGTTTGCGGACGAAGGTGCCCGCTGGCTTGACGGCGATACCCTGATGGGCGATGAAGGTACCGACGCCAACAGCCAGCTGCTGATTTCCCTGCACACCGCGGACAGCGCTGAGGCCGCAGACTGGCTGCCGGATGGCGCGCTTTACGCAGATTTTCAGGTATTACTGCGGGTTTATCTGGGCTGGCGTTACGGCGCACGCCTCGAGCTGACCGTCCCCACCCACCTGCTGCCCGCGCCCGTTCTGGGAGACAATCCGTTCAGGCTCGGGCTGACCGGTGTCCTGGGTCTGGACGATGAGGCTTCTGACGATATTCCCGAATACTTTACCGTGGAGCTGGGCCACTACCGTGGCATGCTCCCTCACACGCCTCAGGAAGGAACACGACGTGTTATTCAATACCGCATGGAAAAATAAATTCTGTCTGCCTGCTGTCGTCCTGCTGCTGAGCGGCTGCGGACTGACACAGGTCGTGACCGACAGCACCGTTTCTGCAACAAAATCCATTTTTTATAAGCAGATAAAAGTGCTGCATCTGGATTTCACCGCCCGTGAGGCACTGAATACCGACGCCAGCGAGGCCAATTCAGCGTCGCAACCTGTGCTGGTTCGCGTCTATCAGTTGCGTGATGACAAACTGTTCCAGAAAACGGTCTATCAGCAACTGGCAGGCGACGGCGATGATGCGCTGAAAGACGATCTGCTGGCCAGCCGCAACGTAGTGATCAAACCCGGCACGGCAGCGTCACTGGACATGCCAATGGAAAAAGACGCCAAATTCGTGGCCGTCGTCGGTCTGTTCCGAAACCCGGATCTTGCAAAGGATCAGTGGCGGCTTGTTCTGTCCCGCGAAGAACTGGATCCGGATAAAGCGCGAACCATCGAACTCGGGAATAACAACCTCACGCTGATTGCGGTGAAAGACTGATGCCAGACTCTCGCGCCCCCTCTCTTTATGAGCAATTGCTCGGCAATTTTGCCGGCGGCATTGAACTTCATCAGGTCAGCGAAGCCAATCAGGTCATTCTGTCCGTGCTCGACAACATGCAGCGGGTCCTTAACTGCCGCGCAGGAACGATTTCGCATCTGCCGGATTATGGCCTGCCGGACATGAGCAAAATCTTGCAGGGGATGCCCGGCACTGCGCACTCCCTGCTGACCACGCTCTCCGCCACGCTGCTGAAATACGAGCCGCGGATCCGAAAGCTGAACGTGATTTTACTGCCACAGTCCACACACGGGCATCTTGAATACGCCATCGACGCCGAGCTGAAAGAGCTTGGTCTGGTACGGTTCGGGACGGAATTTATGCCGGAAGGCCGCGTGCTGATGCGCCATATGAAACAGCAGAATTATGTTTAATGGCCGTCTGCCATTGGCGATAACAGAGGAAGTATGTCAGCTAAAGAACGTTTTTTGAAAAAGCTACAGGACAAACAACCGGGTCGTACCGTGTTTGAAAATAAAGGTCAGGCTGATATCGCTGAGTTTCAGCAACAGATGAGTCAGCTTCAGGAGAACGTGGAAACATGGCTGGCCGGTACCGGCATCCGGACGGAAAGCACCTCCGTTTCCTTGGTTGAATTTCTGATAGGCGGAAGGGCATTCAACATTCCCGGCATCCACCTGCGTTATGAAAACAGGATGGTGAAATTCACGCCTGCCTTTTTATACGGTCAGAGCGTGACGGGCTGCGTGGAAGTCAGTCTCTGCGCTGAGGGCGCTCCGGTCCCTCTTTGCCGTTTATTCATGCGTTCCGCAGAGCGCAATCACTGGACGTGGCGTCCGGCGGGTAGGTCCACGCAGCCCGGCGAAACGTTCAGCGAAGAGATCTTTTTCAACATGATTGAAGGTTTATTGTCCTGACCTTTAACCCTGCCGCCTGAATTCTTTAATGCACTGGCCTTCGGGAATACCTGAAGGTCTTGTGCTGATCCGCTATGTGAAAGAGCAGAATTACGTCAGTTAAGGAAAACAACCATGTCTATTGAACGCCTGCTGCGCACCGGAGGCGACCCGCGTGCGCTGGCTGATTATGCCGTTTTACGCGAAGAACTGAGTAAGCTGACACACCCGGCGCGTCCGGATGTGAACTGGAAAAAAGTGGAACAGCTGTGTCTGAGCCTGTTCCAGCAAAACGGCATCGAGCTGCAAACTGCATCGTGGTACACGCAGGCGCGGGCGCAAATCGTCGGGTTGTCCGGGCTGAATGAAGGGCTGGCGATACTCGAGGCGCTGATCTCCCGCCAGTGGCCGGGGCTATGGCCGCAGCCGGTTCATGCAAGGATGGAAATTCTGACCGGGCTGAGCCAGCGCTTGCAGCAATCCCTTCGGGGAATGACGCTGGAATACCGCGACCTGCCGCAAATTTATGAGGCGGAAAAACTCATCAATGCACTGTGTGACGTATTGCAACGTCTTGAACTCAAACACGCCAGCCAGCTTGCCGTGCTGAGCACCTATATGCAGGGTGCCGCGATGCGCCTCGAAAACATGCACGCCTCGACAGACTCTGCTGTTGTGCTGCCCGCTTCCGCCGAAGAAGTTGAAAGAACATGGGAGACCCAGGCCAGAGAACCCTGGGTTTATGTTGCTCAGGCAGAACCCGAGCTTCCGCAGGTGGTGATTGCGCCCGCTCCGGCGGCAAAGCGTCCGTTACAGTGGAAAGGATTTGTGGCGGGAATTGTGGTCACCGTACTGGTTGGCAGCGGCGTGGTGGCAGGTGTGAACGCGTTTTATCATCCATCTGCCAGCGAGCGGCTGATAGCGTCAATGACGAAGATGCCAAAACCTCTGAGCGCTACGGAACTGCAAGCCCTGAAAAATCGCGAGGCAGAATCACTGAACCGCGAGGCGCCAGAGATCATTGCCACCACCCGTCAGCAAACCCGCCATCTGGCCGCACTTTCGCCGCGCTGGGCGCAGGACACCGGTTCGCAGCTGATTCAGCAAACCCGGTTCCTCTGGCCTGACAATCCAGAGACGCAAAAGCTGACGCAGGAATGGAACGAGCAGCTGACCGCCAATGCTATACCGCTGGAAAACCTTAACGGCTGGCATTCGGCCAACGCGCAGTTGCAGCAACTGGCAGATAAGCTTAACGGGCTGGATGAACAGCGCGGCAAATATATGACCGTCTCGCAGCTCAAATCGTCGGTTTTTGCCATTCAGCAGGCGCTGAACAGCGCTACGCCGGTCGAAGAATCGTTGCGTAAATTAGCCGACGCCAGACAGCAGAAAGATGCCATATCTCCTCAGCTGCTGATGCAACTGGATAATCAGTTCACACAGCTTCTGAACCGGTATGCGCTGCTGGAACCCGCCGCTGCGGTGCCTGAAACGCAACAACGATGATTATACGCCGCCGGCCAACCCCCCTGCGCTGACGGCGTTTCCTTCGTGATACGTAAATGTAAACAAATACTACAACCATTACCTGTTTTGACGTCATTTCGACCAAAACCGATGACATAAATTTACATTGCATTAAAATCAGAATGCGCTGATGCCGTTGGCGATTTAACTTTTTAGTTACCAATATGGCACACAACAAGTCATTACTGGACGCAGGGTAATTACATTCAGAAAACATCAAAACTCTTTGATCCAGATCAATGCAACATCATGTCCGCGTACTTTTCAGGGTTACTCTTCCCTCGGGCGCTTCGGGCTGAAATTAGTTTCCCTCCCCGCTCCTATTCCCCTGCCGCAAAAGTGTTTCAGCCGGTAATTTCCCCACGAAACCGTCCCTGTTAATACCTTTAACCCCTGTGGTTAAATCGGCCCCTCGCGAAAACCCAGCTGTACCACCCTTTCATTCAAGACTTCACCTGCGAATGTCAGAAATTGCCGGTTCCCGTACCGGTATTAATGTCTGGAAGGGTTACCTGACACACAAAAAGAGGTTGTTATGTTTGGTCTTGATGCGCTAGAACTGGCCCGGATCCAGTTCGCGTTCACCGTCTCTTTTCACATCATTTTCCCCGCTATCACCATCGGGCTTGCCAGTTTTCTGGCAGTTCTGGAAGGCATGTGGCTGAAAACGAAGAAAGAGGCTTACCGCGACCTGTATCATTTCTGGTCGAAAATTTTTGCCGTGAACTTTGGCATGGGCGTGGTCTCCGGTCTGGTGATGGCTTACCAGTTCGGCACCAACTGGAGCATGTTCTCCTCGTTCGCCGGGAGCATTACCGGCCCGTTGCTGACCTATGAAGTGTTAACCGCGTTCTTCCTTGAAGCCGGTTTCCTCGGCGTGATGTTGTTCGGCTGGAACCGCGTCGGCCCCGGTCTGCACTTCTTCTCCACCTGCATGGTGGCGCTCGGTACGCTGATGTCCACCTTCTGGATCCTCGCGTCCAACAGCTGGATGCAGACACCGCAGGGCTACGAAATTGTTAACAATCTGGTCGTGCCGGTCAGCTGGATGAAAATCATCTTCAACCCGTCTTTCCCGTTCCGTCTGATGCATATGACCACCGCCGCCTTCCTGGCGTCTGCGTTCTTCGTCGGTTCTGCGGCGGCCTGGCATTTACTGCGTGGGCGTGATACCCCGGCAATCCGCACCATGCTGTCGATGGCGATGTGGATGGCGCTGATTGTCTCCCCGATTCAGGCATTTTTGGGTGACGCCCACGGCCTGAACACCCTGAAATATCAGCCGGCTAAAATCGCGGCCATCGAAGGCCACTGGGAAAATAAAGACAATAAACCCTCCCCGCTGGTGCTGATCGGTTACCCGGATATGAACCGCGAAGAAACCCGTTACGCGATTGAAATCCCGTATCTCGGCAGCCTGATCCTGACGCACAGCCTGACGCATCAGATCCCGGCGCTGAAGTCTTTCCCGAAAGAAGATCGTCCGAACTCGTCCGTCATTTTCTACACCTTCCGCATCATGGCCGGTCTGGGCATGCTGATGATTTTGCTGGGTGTGCTGAGCCTTATCCTGCGTCGTGGCGGCAAAATGTATACCTCTAAAGCGTTCCTGCGCTTTGCCTTCCTGATGGGGCCTTCCGGTCTGCTGGCACTACTGGCGGGCTGGATCACCACCGAAATGGGGCGTCAGCCCTGGGTCGTTTACGGCCTGCTGCGCACCAAAGACGCGGTATCGAACCATAACGTTCTCCAGATGAGCGTCAGCCTGATCCTGTTCATCGTGATTTACTGCTCGGTGTTTGGCGTGGGTTACGGCTACATGATGCGTCTGATCCGCAAAGGTCCGCAGGCGCATGAAGGTGAAAGCGTTGACCACGGTGGTCCTGGCCAGCACCGCACGCCTGCGCGTCCGCTGTCTGCTATTTCGGAATCACTGTCCGACGACTCTAAGGGAGCTTGATAATGGGTATCGACTTACCGCTGATCTGGTTTTTGATCATCATCTTCGGCGTGATGATGTATGTGGTGATGGACGGCTTCGACCTGGGCATCGGTCTGCTGTTCCCTCTGGTGAAAAAAGAGCACGACCGCGACGTGATGATGAACACCGTTGCGCCGGTCTGGGACGGCAACGAAACCTGGCTGGTGCTGGGCGGTGCGGCGTTGTACGGCGCATTCCCGCTGGCGTATTCGGTGATTCTTGATGCGCTGTCCATCCCGCTGACCCTGATGTTGTTCGGTCTGATTTTCCGCGGCGTGGCGTTTGAATTTCGTTTCAAAGCCAGCCCGGCCAGGCGCCATGTGTGGGATAAATCCTTCATCTGGGGATCGGTTATCGCAACCTTCTGTCAGGGCGTGGTACTGGGCGCCGTCATCAATGGTATTCCTGTGGTTAACCGCACGTATGCCGGTGGGGCGCTGGACTGGCTCACGCCGTTCACCCTGTTCTGCGGGTTCGCGCTGGTCGTGGCGTATGCCCTGCTCGGCTGCACCTGGCTCATCATGAAAACCGAAGGCGAATTGCAGGAAGCGATGCACAAAATCGCTAAACCTCTGCTGGTGGTTTTCCTGCTGGTGACGCTGGCAGTCAGTCTGTGGACACCGCTGACGCACAGTGATATTGCCACCCGCTGGTTCACGCGCCCTAACCTTTACTGGTTCCTGCCGGTACCGGTTCTGGTGGTATTAGTCTCTGCGTGGATGTTCCGTGCCATCAGCAAAAACGCGCATCACGCGCCCTTCCTGCTGACGCTGGCGCTGGTATTCCTGGGCTATACCGGTCTGGGGATCAGCATCTGGCCGAACATCATTCCGCCGTCCATCTCCATCTGGGAAGCGGCGTCACCGCCACAAAGCCAGGGCTTCATTCTGGTGGGCGCGCTGTTCATCATCCCGATCATTCTGGTGTACACCTTCTGGAGCTACTACGTGTTCCGCGGAAAAGTGACGCCGGATCAGGGTTATCACTGAGGAATTTCGTATGAATCTCATCAGAAAAATGGATGACAACAACATCACCAAAGCCCCGTTCTTAAAACGCGTTGGCTGGATGGCCGTCATCTGGGGTGGAAGTGTGTTAGCGCTGTTTGTCGTCGCGACAGTATTTCATCTGCTGATGTTTGCAGCGGGAATGCGGGAGCACTGATGCAGAGGGCCGCTGCATTCGTGGCGGCCTTTTATTTATTTCTTCAACACCAGTTCCACGAAATCACAGATATCTTCCATGGCTTCCTGCCTGACCTCCGCTGAGGGCATGACGATCAGCTGATCGGCGTAACCGTTGAGCATCGCGGAAAGCTGGCGGGTGACGCGTGCGGCGTTGGTGGATCGAAATATCCCCGCTTCAGTACCTGCGCTGATGATTTCAGCCAGCAAATCCAGCCATTTCCTCACCATCAGTTGCGCCAGTGCGGCGTAAGCCTCGTTGTGCGCCGCCAGTTGCCACAGCGAACCGTAAAGTCGCCAGATGTCACCCTGCGTATCCGGCAGATAACTGTTTACCAGCGTGTGGAGTTTTTCCTGCGGCGGCAGCGCCACGATTTCTGCGGTGAACTCCTTGAGTTCCGCCAGCATTACCTCCGTCAGCGCTTCGATACACAGCGTCTGCCAGTCGGGAAAGTAGTGATAAATATGACTGCGCGAGATCCCGACGTATTCCGTCAGTTCGCGCGTCGTCACTTTCTCAATCCCCTTTTCGATAAAGAGGCTGATTGCGCCGTCGAGGATTTTCGCCCTCAACGCTTCCCGATTTTCTTTCATCATCAATCCTGTGCTGGCATTGAGCAACCGCTCAGGCCGCAGTTTATCAGGAAGACTGACGCACGCCCACCGGCTTACGCAGGACGATTTTCAGCACCACCACGGTGGCGATCACCAGCATGGCGGCAGAAATCAGGACCGCCAGAAACGCCTGATCAAAGGCCGTACGCGCCAGCTCGCTGATTAACGTCGCATGCTCCGGGCTGAGATGGCTGGCGATATTCAGCGCTTCATCGAGGCTGTCATACGCGCCGTCGCCGGTCACAATACCGGCCGGCAGCGTGAGGCTGCGGCTGTAAACTGCCGTCATCAGGCCACCCAGCAACGTCACACCCAGCACGCCGCCCATTTCCCATGACACGTCTTCGATCGCCGCGACCATCCCGGCTTTCTCTTCCGGGGCGTTCAGCATGATGGAGGTCGAGGCCGCCGTCACCGCGCCGCCGAGGCCGAAACCTAAAATAAACAGGCTGGCAAGCTGCATCGCGGTGCCGCCTTCAAACAGCAGCGCGTGGCTGACAATTCCCGCGGCGGAAAGCGCGAAACCCCCGAGCATGATTTTGCGGACGCCGTATTTTGGCATCAGCATTCCGGCCAGCGGCGATGCCAGCGCGGAGGCTACCGGAATAGGCAGAATAAACATCGCGGCCATAAATGGCGTCAGCCCGAGCACCAGTTGCAACCGCTGGCTCAGTACCAGTTCGATGCCGATCAGCGCAATCATCGAGGTGATCGCCACGCCCACGCCACAGGCAAAAGCGCGGTTGCGAAACAGCGAAAAATCGATCATCGGCTGCACGGCGCGTTTTTGCCTTCTGGCGAACAGCCCCAGAAACAGTACGCCTGCAAAGGCCGGGAACAACACGCCAGTCCATGAAGAGTTCATATTGCTCAGCTCTTTCAGCGCATAAATCACGCCGACCAGCCCGAGCATCACCATCGCCGATCCGGTGAAATCACACGGACGTTCCGGGTTGCCTTTACCGCGCGGGATCAACGCCAGCGCACAAGGGAATACGGCCACCACAATCGGCACGTTGATCAGGAACACCGAGCCCCACCAGAAATATTCCAGCAACACGCCGCCAATCACCGGCCCGAGCGCCGCCGCGCCTGATGCCACCGCCGACCAGATACCAATCGCCAGCGCACGTTCGCGTTCATTGGTAAACACATGGCGCACAATCGCCAGCGTCGCGGGCATCATCATGGCCGCGCCAATCGCCAGAAACACGCGGGATGCGATCAGCCATTCCGCGGACGGCGCAAAAGCCGCGCACAGCGACGCCAGCGCAAACACCGGCAGGCCGCTCATAAACAGATTTTTATGCCCGAGACGGTCACTCAGCATACCCGCGCCGGGAAGCAGCCCGGCGACGACCAGCGGATACGCATTCACGATCCATAATTTTTCGGATGACGACGCCCCGAGCGCCAGCGTCAGACGCGGCAGCGCCGTGTAAAGCACCGTCATATCAATGATGATCAGGAAAAGGGTACTGGTGACAATGGCGAGGATCAGCCAGCGGTTTTGGACGAACATATACAGCCTCAGAAAGTTTTTGAGCACTTGCTCAAGCGCGAAAGGTACTTGAGCGGGCGCTCAAAATCAAGCGAAGCCAGCGTAATGGTTGAGGATCGGTTGACACACCGGCGGGCAGAAACGCAGAACTCAGCGGCAAGAAAAAGCCCACCGGAAGGTGGGCAAAAGGGGTAAACAGACTTTTATCTCAGTTTTCTTATTATTTCCCCGGTGAGGCGAAATTACTCTTTAACAGTGTCTTCCAGCGTGAAACGGCCCAGCGGGTTCTGATGGAAGTCTTTGATATTTTGACGTGTCACGTTGCGGTACGGGCTGTAATACAAATCTATCCAGTTCACGTCCGCTTTAGCCATTTTCTGTAAATCGATATACATCTGCTGGCGTTTTGCCGGATCCATTTCCACACGGGCGGCGGCCACCAGCGCTTTCACTTTATCGTTGTGATAACGCGTCATGTAGTTGTTGTTGGAATCATGTCCCAGCACAAACGTGGTTTTCTGATCGGGATCGAGGATGTCATTCGTCCAGTACATCACCGAAATGTCGTAATCACCCGCGACTAACATGTCCCAGCTCTGGCTCGGATCCACTTTTTGCAGACTGGCCGTAATGCCCGCTTTTGCCAGCTGTTGTTGCAGCAAAACGGCGATTTGCTCGTCCACTTCATCCCCGGCATTCACCAGATATTTCAGCGTCAGGTTTTTCACGCCTGCCGCCGCCAGCAGCTGTTTGGCTTTCCCGGGATCATAAGGACGTTGTAAGTTACCGGCGTAGTGATACAACGCGCCGTCAGGAATATAGGAATTGGCGATTTTGCCGTAGCCGAACGTCACGGTGTCGATAATCGACTTTTTATCGATGGCGAAATCCAGCGCCTGCCGGACTTCAACTTTGCCCAGATCGCCGTGTGAATGGTTAATCAGCAGATGATCTTCTCGCGTTGAAGTGTCCAGTTCGACGGCCAGTTTCGGGTCTTTCTGCAACGAGGAAATGCGTGAGAACGGAATCGACAGCGCCGCATCGATTTCGCCCGCCTGCACTTTGAGCATGCGGGTATTGTCGTCCGGCAGCGTCAGCCACTCGACGCCATCCAGTTTTACCTTCGCGGCATCCCAGTAATACGGGTTTTTCACCAGCTCGACTTTCTCGCCACGCGTCCACGCTTTCACGCTGAATGCGCCCGAACCCACCGGATGTTCGGCAAAATCATCCGCGCCCTGTTTGGTCAGCGCCGCCTGTGAAATCACCGACGCATTGGGCAGCGCCAGTTGGGAAAGAAACGCTGCCGACGGCGTTTTCAGCGTGATGACCAGCGTGTGCGCATCGTCCGCTTTCAACGTATCAATAATGCTGTACGAATCTTTCCACAGTGAACCGGCGTCATCGCGGATACGCGTCAGGCTGAACACCGCATCCGAAGCCGTGACCGGCGTGCCGTCTGAGAATTTTGCCTCGCGCATTTTCAGCGTATACGTTTTGCCGTCCGGAGAAATCGTCCAGCTTTCCGCCAGCCCCGGCAGCAGTTTGGTGCCGGTATTGTCCACGCGAACCAGCGGATCAAACACGTTCGAGAACACCCAGTTATCGGCGTTTTGCGCCGATTTGATCGGGTCAAACGTCGTGCTGTCCTCACGACGTCCGATGGTCAGAACCCCGGCCGCCTGCGCCATTTCGCTGACCAGGCTCAACGCCAGCAGCACCCCGGCGGCCACAACGTTAAAATGCTTTTGCTTCATGTCACATTCCTTCAGTCATCGGAAAAATCCTTTCGCTACCGGGCGCATCAAGCACACAGGCGAAAGCATGATCGGCAATATGCCGGGTTTCGGGTGCCGCGCCCTGCCTGCACGCAGGAAGCGCGCGGGCACAGCGTGGATGAAAAGCGCAGCCCGCAGGCAGCGAAACCGGGCTGGGCGGCTCGCCCTGTAACGGGTTCTCCGGCAGCGGGCGGTCGGGGTCAATCTCGGGGATAGCCGCCACCAGCGCGGCGGTGTAAGGATGGCGCGGCGTATTAAACACCGTTTGCGTCGGGCCGCTTTCAACAATCCGCCCCAGATACATCACCGCCACGCGGTCGCAGAGACGCCGCACAATCGCCAGATCGTGCGCGATAAACAAAATTGCCAGCCCCATGCTCTCGCGCAGATCCATCAGCAAGTTGATGATTTGGGCCTGAATCGACACGTCGAGCGCCGCGACGCATTCATCGGCGACAATCAGCCGTGGCTCAATCGCCAGCGCGCGGGCGATTCCGGCGCGCTGACACTGCCCGCCACTCAGCGCCTGTGGTCTCCGCGACGCATGATCAGCGCTCAGGCCGACCAGCGTCAGCAGCTCGTTAATCCGCGCCGGGATCGCTGCTTTCGCGACTTTCTGATGTACACGCAGCACTTCGCCAACGCTCTCGCCCAGCGTCTGACGCGGGTTCAGTGAGGAAAACGGATCCTGAAAAATCATTGCCGTTTGCTGACGAAGCCGGGCAATATCCGGTTTCACGCCGCCGGTGATCAGCTGCCCGTTAAAGCGCACACGCCCTGCACTGGCGTTTTCCAGCTGCAACATCGCGCGCCCCAGTGTGCTTTTTCCGCTGCCCGATTCGCCCACCAGCCCCAGCGTTTCTCCGGCATTGATGTACATCGACACACCGTTCACCGCCTGCACGACGCGCTTTTTACGCCCCAGCCCGCCGGATACCGGAAACGTCACCGACAAATCTTCGGCTTCCAGCAGCGGGTAAGGCCGCACATCCGGCGCAGCCGTCCGGTCAGAAAGTGGATTCATTTTACCTCCCGGATATCACCGGACTGAGAACCCGCAAAGGGTGATGGCAGGCGGCAACGTGGCTGCGGGCAAACTCAGCGGTCTGCATCGCGGGCTGAAGGTCATGGCACTGCGCCGTGGCGCGTGTACAACGCGGATGAAAACGGCAGCCGGTCGGGAAACGCGCCGCAACCGGTGGCTGGCCGGGCAACGTGATCAGCCGCCCCGCCCCGCCTTCGCTGGCGGGCTGACAGTCAATCAGGCCACGGGTATAAGGATGCAGCGCCTGCGCCAGTACCTGACGTTTTTCGCCGGTTTCACACAAGCGCCCGCCGTACATCACCGCGATGCGGTCGCAGGTTTGTGCTACCACGCCGAGATCGTGAGTAATGAGAATAATGGCGATACCCAGCCGCTCGCGCAGATCGCAAAGCAGCCGTAAAATCTGCATCTGCACGGTGACGTCCAGCGCCGTAGTCGGTTCGTCGGCAATCAGAATTTTGGGCTCGCAGGCCAGCGCCACGGCGATCATTGCGCGCTGACGCATACCACCGGAAAACTCATGCGGATAGTTGTCCACGCGACGCTGCGGATCGGGAATGCCCACCTGCCGCAGCCACTCCACGGCCTGACGCTGTGCCTCGCGGCGGCTCGCCCCAAAATGCAGGCGGCGGCTTTCTGCAATCTGCTGCCCGATGGTCATCACCGGGTTCAGATGGCTGGCCGGGTTCTGGAAAATCATGCCAATTTCCCGCCCGCGAATGGCCGTCATGCGTTTATCGTTCAGCGTCAGTAAATCGGTGTCATTCAGGCGGATTTCTCCGGCGCGGATGTTCAAGCCTTCGCCCGGCAGCAGGCGCATCATGGCGCGGCAGCTCAGCGTTTTGCCCGACCCGCTTTCGCCCACCAGCCCGAGGATTTCACCGGCACTGAGCGTGAGGGAAAGCTTATCCACCAGCGCCACGCCCTGCCGGTCTTCAATGGTTAAACCGCGAACTTGCAACAGCGTCATGGGCGCTCCCCCAGTTTGTCACCTAAACCGTCGGCCAGCAGGCTGAAACTCATCGCCAGCACGACAATCGCCAGGCCCGGAAACGTGGTTATCCACCAGGCGGTGGTGATAAAACTTTGCCCTTCGGCGACCATCACGCCCCATTCGGCCAGCGGCGGCTGAACGCCTAAACCGAGGTAACTCACCGATGCACCACTGAGCAACACCAGCACGCAATCGGACATTGAGAACACCAGCGAACCGGTCAGCGCATTGGGTAAAAGATGCAAAAGCAAAATGCGCGGATGGCGGTAACCCAGGCTGCGCGCGGCCAGAATAAAATCCTGGTGTTTAAGCGTCAGCACCTGCGAGCGTACCAGCCGGGCGTAAGACACCCAGCCGACCATCGCCATCGCGATATAAAAACTGCTTAACCCCGGCCCGAGAATGGCGATGATAGAGAGCATCAGCACCAGAAATGGAAACGCCAGCACCACATCGATAACGCGCATGAAAAACGTATCCACCGCGCCGCCAAGATAGCCGGAAAAAGCGCCAATAAGCGTGCCAAAGGTGAACGGAAAAATGACGCCGATAATGCAGATTTGCAGATCAATCCGCGCGCCCCACATCACGCGGGAAAGAATATCGCGGCCAAAATTATCAGTGCCAAACGGATGCGCAAAAGTCGGCGGCGACAGCGTGACGGCAGCGTCCTGCGCAATCGGGTCGAACGGGGCAATCCACGGGGAAAACAGCGCAATCAGCAGCCACGCGCTCAGCATCAGAATACCCAGCCGCAGCGCCTGCTGACGCGGCAACCCGCGCAGATGAAAACGGCCGAACCGCTGCGTGGCTATTTTTTCGGTCATGCTCATAGCTTCACCCTCGGATCTAACGCCACCGTCAGCAAATCAGCCACCAGATTGACGGCCACCGTCGCCAGCGCAAACACCAAAACCACGCCCTGCACCACCATGTAATCGCGGCTGATAATGGCTTTCACCAGCAACTGTCCCATGCCCGGAATGGCAAAAACGCTTTCAATCACCACCGTGCTGCCAATCAGCCAGCCGATATTTACCGCCAGCAGATTGACCGTCGGCACCAGAGAATTGGGCATGACATGCCGCCAGAAAATCCGGTTCTCGTTCTGCCCGCGCGCCCTGGCCGCGGTGACATAATCGTTCTGCAATTCCATCAACAAACTGGCGCGCAGGTTGCGGGTCAGCACCGCCGACAGCGCCAGCGCCACGGTCAGACAAGGCAAAAACAGATGATGTAAACGCTCGCCGAAATCGCTGCCGTAGCCCGAAACCGGAAACCAGCCGAGCGACAGGCTGAACAGCAAAATCATCATGATCGCCAGCCAGAACGCCGGTAATCCGAGGCCAACGGTGGAAAGCAGACGGATCATCTGATCCGCGAGCCGCCCGCGGTTTCGCGCCGCCGTTGCCGCCAGTGGCACCGTAAACAGCATCGCCAGCATCACACTGCCCAGCACCAGATACAGCGTCGGTTCGATGCGCGACATGATCAGTTTCAGCGTATCCACGCGGTAAATCAGCGACTTCCCCATTTCGCCGTGCAACAGGTTGCGTAAGAAGTAGAGATATTGCTGCCAGACCGGCAGATCCAGTCCGTACTGCGCACGAATGCGGGCGATGGCTTCCGGCGTGCTGCGTACGCCCAGCAGGATCCTCGCCGGATCGCCGGGAATGGCGCGCACCATGACAAACGTCAGAATGCTGATCCCCAGCAAAACCGGCAGCAATTGCAGCGGGCGCCAGAGCAAAAATCGGTAACGGTGCATGGCAATCCTCTTAATGACTGTTTTTGGTGCAGAGCAGGCGTCATTTCCCCTGTAGCTCTACGTTAGCCGCAGCAAAACCTCACCGGTAGTTAGCAAAAATACTAGGTTTCTCCCGTCGGCGATTTGGCATTGCGATTGCATAACTTTTTCTTAACAACCGGTCAGCAGCAAAATCGGTGCCCGATCAGCACATTCGCGGCGGAAAGAGGAACTTGCGGAGATGAATTTATGAAACTCGCGGTGAAAGAAAGTGCCGCGCCGTTGCGGGAAACCACCGTGGATGGCGCGTTTAACCACCTCTTTGCGCAGACGTCGCGTTTGGGGTTCGATGCCCTGATCTACGATTACACGCCGGTGCCGCGCTCGCTGGAAGGCGAGCTGATCACGCCCTCTTTGCTGCGGATGTGTAACGTGCCGGGTGACATGCAGAAATTGTGGCTGGAAAGTGGCTATTACCAGGTCGATCCGGTGCAGCATTACGCGCTGGAAAGTTGCGCGCCGTTTGTGTGGTCCTATCAGCGGCCGGACAACACGTCCCTGCAAAACCGCCTGAGCGATCTCAACAAACCGGTCACGCATTACATGTGTGATAACAATATGCCGTGCGGCGCGACCGTACCCCTGCATTTGCCGAACGGCGGGTTTGTCACCGTGACCGGCATACACACAGGCGCGGGGCATGAACTGGATATTCAGGATGTGCTGGCGGAGCTGAGCCTGCTGGCGCTGACGTTTCAGGAGTGCGTCTTTCCGCTGTTCGACGCCAGCGTGCTGACCTGCAAACATGTGCGGCTGAGCAAGCGCGAGCGCGAATGTCTGGCGTGGGCGGCGGAAGGGCTAACGGCCAAGGAAATCGCCCGCAAACTCAGCCGCTCGGTGGCCACCGTAACACTGCATCTCAACACTGCCGGTCGTAAACTGGGGGCCAGCAACCGCGTCCAGGCGGTGGTTCGCGCGCTGCATTATCGCCTGCTGGACAGCTGACCGCCCAATTTCCTATCTTTTTTACTAGCTGTTCAGCACCGCCCCGATGTTTACCCTGAGAAGATTATTCACCGACAGGGGAAACAAAATGGTCAAGATCACTGAAGGCTACGCGCCGTTTCAGGAATACCAGACCTGGTACCGCATCAGCGGCGATCTCAGTCGCGGCAAGACTCCGCTGGTGATCGCCCACGGCGGACCGGGCTGCACGCACGATTACGTCGACGCCTTTCGCGACATCGCCCGAACGGGTCGCGCGGTCATTCATTACGATCAGATCGGCAATGGCCGTTCGACGCATCTTCCCGATAAACCGGCCGGTTTCTGGCAACCATCGCTGTTTCTGGCTGAGCTGGACAATCTCCTGCGCAATCTCGGCATCGAAGAAAACTACGCCCTGCTCGGGCAATCCTGGGGCGGAATGTTAGGTGCCGAACACGCCGTCACGCAGCCGGCCGGCCTGAAGGCACTGATCATCGCCAACTCACCCGCCTCGATGGAATTATGGCTGCAAGCCGCCGCCCGCCTGCGCAGCGAACTACCTGACGGTGTGCAGGAAACCCTGCTCGCCAACGAACAGGCCGGAACGATCGACAGCGAAGAATACAAAGCCGCCTCGCAGGTTTTCTACACGCGCCACGTTTGCCGTCTCGACCCGTGGCCGGAAGAGGTTAAACGCACCTTCTCCGCGATGGACGCCGATCCGACGGTTTATCACGCCATGAACGGCCCGACCGAATTTCACGTCATCGGCAGCATGAAAGACTGGACGATCATCGACCGTCTGCCGGCGATCAACGTACCGGTCTTGCTGATTTCCGGCCGCTACGACGAAGCCGCTCCCGAAGTGGTTCAGCCCTTTGCCGACGGGATCAAAGACGTCCGGTGGGTGATTTTTGAGAATTCAAGCCACATGCCGCATGTGGAAGAACGGGGAGCGTGCATGGAATGCATTCAGGAGTTTCTGGATTTGCAGGAGGCAGCTGCAAAGGGCTGCTTTTAAAGGCGGTCTGGTGTAAGTTTCGGTGATCGCTCAAGATCAAGACCTTGGGCTCGCCGCCCAAACTGGCCCAAAGGGCGCGTTAACGCGCGCGCCCTCTGGACACCCGCGCTTTTTAACTGCGCGCTGCCGCTAGTAAAGTATGTTTCAGCAACTCCGGCTATTGCCGCAAACGCCGCCGCTGCGCGGTTCTCTCGCCTCGGGTTCGAACCTGCTCGAAAAAAGACTCTCGCTGTTTCTCACCACTCACTCGACGTCGTTTTGAAAGCGGCCAAAGGCGATGTACTTCGGAAGATTGATGCAGGCTGATTTTGAATTGAAGAAGCCTCCAGCCGCTTTCAGAAAGCTTGCTGAATGAGTGTTTCGAGACCAAAAGGCTTGAGCCGAGCGAAGCGAGACAACGTCACGAAGTGACGACCCGAAGGGCAAGGCCGCAGGCCGGGTAATACCGAAATGAAGGTACCGCGCAGCGGCAAGTTTTCGCGGCAATAGCTGCGGTACCTGAAACATAGCCAGCGAGCGATAGCGCGGGTTGTAAAAAGACGCGGAGATTCCAAAGAGGCCCCGTCCTGGGCCTCTTTGGTCGGTTTCGGCGCGAGCTGCTGAGTAATCACCGCAATTGAAAAACCGAAACTTACACTAAGCTGGCGCGTAAAGCCCGTTTGGGCGGCGAGCCCAAAGTCTTAACCTTAAGGTTTAACCAGAACCGGTTTCTCCCGGTAATCCGCCGGGAAGACTTTCTCTAAATCTTTAATCTTCGGCAGATCGTTCACCACAATGTACGGATAGTCCGGATTATCATTCAGGAAGTTCTGGTGATAAGCCTCCGCCGGATAGAAGTGCGCATTGCTTTCCACCTTCGTCACCAGCGGATCGCTGTAGCTTTTGCTGGCGTTCAGTTGCGCAATATACGCTTTCGCCACTTCCGCCTGCGCCGCGTTCATCGGGAACACTGCCGAGCGGTACTGGCTGCCGGTGTCCGGCCCCTGCCGGTTCAGTTCGGTCGGGTTATGCCCCACGGAGAAGAAAATGTGCAGCAGTTCGCCGTAGGTGATTTGCGTCGGGTCAAACGTCACTTTGACCGATTCCGCATGGCCGGTATCGCCGCCGCTGACCTGTTCGTAGCTGGCGGTTTGCGCGTCGCCGCCCGCGTATCCGGACACCGCGCTGGTCACGCCTTTCACATGCTGGAACACCCCCTGAATTCCCCAGAAACAGCCACCGGCAAACACGGCAGTTTCACTGTGTGATGTGCCCGCCGGTTCGTCATGTGCCGGTGCGGGGATCACCACCGCCGGTTCAGCGCCGCCCCAGGACCAGGCGGTATTCTGAAAGACAAAGGCAGACGCCAGCACCAGACCGGCGATCACGCTGATATTGCGTAACGACTTCACGCTTTTTTCGGATGTTTTCACAGTTGTTTTCATAACAGCCTCGCGGGAATTAAACTTTTGGACTGAACGTCATCGCCAGCCCGTTCATGCAATAACGCAGACCGGTAGGCTGCGGGCCGTCGTCAAAAACGTGGCCAAGATGGCCGCCGCAGCGACGGCAATGCACTTCGTCGCGAACCATGCCCAGTGTTGTATCCCGGTGGGTCAGCGCCGCGTCCGGCAGCGGTTTCCAGAAACTCGGCCAGCCGGTGTGGCTGTCGAATTTGGTCGCCGAAGAGAATAAAGGCAGGGCACAACCCGCACAGGCAAACTGCCCTTCGCGGTGCTCATTGTTGAGCGGACTGGAATAAGGGCGCTCGGTACCGGCTTCACGCAATACGTAATACTGCGCTTCGCTGAGGCGCTGGTGCCACTGCGCATCGGTCAGTTCGATTTCGAACGTTTCGGTTTTTTTTGCCTGCGCGTCGGCCTTGCGGGTAAAGACCCCGGGGAAAAGCCCCATCACGGCAATCGCCGAGACGGCGGTGCTGCCTAAGAGGAAATTACGTCTGTTGATCATCATCGTCACCGTTGCGGTTACTGTCGATGACATCAGATTACCGGCGGATGTCTTACCGAATCCTCCCGAAAAGTTAACCATTTTGTGATAACTGACGAATGCCGGGAAAGAGGCATTAACACGCTTCTTCCTCCGGCGGTGGTATTACCGTGCCCTTCGCTGACTCTCTGGCTTTTTATGCTGAAGGTTATGCTGCGCCCGAATCTTTAAATAACCGCGCGAAAAGTTATGTACGGTTATAGACCCAGTTCTGCCTGCACCTGTGTACCTTCACGAATAAAAACCGGAATAGCGCTGAGCGGCGCATCAGCCATGATTTTCTGTCCGCCCGGATAACGTTCACCGTTCAGGGCTATCCAGTTTTCACCGGCGGGCAGCCAGACTTCACGCTCGCGCTGACCGGCATGTAAAACCGGCGCAACCAGAATATCAGCACCCAGCAAATACTGATCTTCCACCTGCCAGCTTTCGGCCTGATCCGGGTACTGATAGAACAGCGTGCGCATCGCCGGATCGCCCTTCTCATGCGCTTCATCCATCACGCAACTGATGTATGGCCGCAGTTTTTCACGCAGGAACAAGCCGCTTTTCATCAGTTCATAATTTGCCTCGCCGTAGCTCCACACTTCATTGGGCGCACCGCTGTTACATTGCGCAATGCCATTCCGCCACGGTTCCGGCGGCTGAATTTGCGGTTCGCGATACCCGTGCAGACGCATGACCGGGCAGAAAACGCCCCATTGAAACCAGCGGATCAGCAGTTCCTGAAACGCCGGATCATTCACGTTTCCGCCCTGAAAACCGCCGATATCCGTCGTCCACCACGGGATACCCGCCAGCCCCATATTCAGACCGGCGGCAATCTGATTGCGCAGCGCGTGGAACGAGGAATGAATATCTCCCGACCACGCCAGCACGCCATAACGCTGGCTTCCTGCCCAGGCGCAGCGCACCAGATTGACGATTTCGCGCTCACCTTCCTGCTGTAAACCGTCGTAAAAGCCCTGCGCGAATTTCTGCGGATAAATATTGCCAACTTCCAACACCGGCCCGAGATAATAGCGATAGTTATCAAAATCATAGGCGCGATACTCCGGTTCTGCTTCATCCAGCCAGAAGGTGCGGATCCCCAGATCGAAATAATTTTTCTTCACCTTATCCCAGACAAATTGTCGGGCGCCGGGATGTGTCGCATCAAAGAAGGTACAGTTGCCGAGGAAGTCCAGATTCACTGACACACCGCGATCGGTATTCACCAGATAACCTTTTGATTTCATCTCCTTATAGTTATCAGTGCGGCTGTCAACCGTCGGCCAGACCGACACCATCGTTTCAATACCCAGTGATTTCAGCTCAGCCACCATCGCTTTCGGATCCGGCCAGTCCACCGGGTCAAAACACCATGTGCCCTGATTTGGCCAGTGGAAGAAATCAATCACAATGACCGAAATCGGCAGTTTCCGGCGCTTGTATTCGCGCGCGACTTCCAGCACTTCCTGCTGTGTGCGGTAGCGCAATTTGCACTGCCAGAAACCGGTCGCGTATTCCGGCATGCGCGGCGCGGTGCCGGTCGCACGGCCATATTGATGCATGATTTCCGCAGGCGTGTCTCCGGCGGTGATCCAGTAATCCATCTGCTCTGTGACCTGCGCCTCCCAGCGGGTGATGTTCTTGCCAAACGTCGCCTCGCCAATCGCCGGGTTATTCCACAGCAAACCATAGCCGAGGCTGGAGAGCATAAACGGCACGCTGGCCTGTGAATTGCGCTGTGCCAGTTCAAGCGTGCACCCTTTCAGGTCCAGACAGTTTTGCTGGTACTGCCCCATGCCATAAATCTTCTCCTCGGGGTGCGACTCAAACCTGACCGTCAGCTGATGCTTTCCGCCGGGAATCGCTTTGAATTCGCGCGCATCCATTTTCAGCGCACTGATGTACTTATCCTGACTTTTTTCCGTCGCGCCAATCCCCACCGTCGAACGCTGACGCCAGAACTCTTCCAGAATGAGCTCGCCGCGTTGGTTATAAAATGCCAGCTGGCCTTTAATGTTAACCGTCGCCGTGATATTGCCGTTGCGCACGGTCAGTGTTTCGGTGCCCCGGGAGATATCAGCCTGAGGTTGTTCATTCTGTGGGAGCAGTGCCCAGAGGTGGTCATTGAGCGCAGGACGACAGGTCGCGCGCACACGCAGACTGTTTTCACCCCAGGGTTCAATCACCAGAGTTTGCTGATCGAAATGCCAGAGGATACGGTTTTTTTCGGCGATTAATTCGCTCATGCGGACTCCTGAGTATGCAAGGTGGCCTGACGTTCAGGCTCGTGTTCCGGGGTGATTTTGGACTGATTAATGTGTTTCATGGTGGCGTCGTTGAGTTTGTACCAGCGCATCGACAGCGCGCTGAACATCGACAACACGCCCGGCACCAGCGAGAACAGCGCAATAATGGACAACATCGCCGCAGTATTTTGCTGCGCAGCGTGCGGAACATAACCGCTCATGCCAAGTGTCCAGCCGACGACTGCCCCGCTGACCGCCATTCCCATTTTGAGGATCGCCAGCAGCGTGGAAAACACGGTGCCGTCCATGCGTTTGCCTTGTTTGTATTCACCGTAATCCACCACGTCCGACATCATCACCCACATCAGCGTGGTGGTGACCTGATAGAACGTCGAGACCAGCAATGTCATACCGACCAGCAGGGAAATCCATGCCGGAACGAAGAAAATCGCCATGCTCAGAAGACCGGTTAAAACGGCGCACAGCGTGAAAGCCGACAGTTTGCTGCGGCTTCGGGTCAGCGGTTTGACCAGCGCGCTGCCGAGGCTTTTTCCAACAATATGCGCGGCGAGGAGCCACATAAAATAGCTGGCGTTGCCCAGATAATAAGTCACGTAATACATCATCGCGCCGAGACGAACGACGCCGAAGGAGATATTAAAGAAGATCAGCGCGGCCACTACGCGCCACTGGTCGTTACGCACCAGGTCGCGCAGATCTGAGAGGAAATTCGCATGCGTCGGCGGCGCGCTGATACGTTCCTTTGTATTGAGAAAGCAGAGTAAAAACATGACCACAGCGATCGAGGCCATGATTGCCATTGCGCCGAAATACCCGTCGAGTTTATTGCCGCCGCCCATCATTTCTGCCAGCGGCATCATCAGGAATGTCGACATCGCGCCACCGAGCGTGGCGAGGAAAAAGCGGTAAGACTGTAGCGAAATACGCTGGCTGTTATCCGGCGTAATGATCGCGCCCATCGAACAGTAAGGGATATTGATGGCGGTATACATCAGCATCATCACGCAGTACGTGACGCTGGCGTACACCATCTTGCCGGTCAGCGTGAGGGATTCCGGCACGGCATACACCAGTAAACAACTCGCGCCAAACGGGAGCGCCAGCCAGAGAATATAAGGTCTGAACTTGCCGAAACGCGTTTGCGTGCGGTCAGCGATCAGCCCCATCGCCGGGTCAACAATCGCATCGGCCACGCGGGCCACAAGGAACATAGTACCGACAAACACCGCCGGTAAACCCACCACATCGGTATAGTAAAACGTCAGGAAAATAATCACGTTATCCAGACCTATATGGCTCGCCATATCCCCCAGACCGTAACTGATTTTTTCTTTTACGGATAATTTCGCTGTCATTTTTCGTCCTGTCTTTTATCGGGTTAAACTCAAAAAGTCAGTCCGTCCGGTGGCCTGAGGACTTGTTATAAAGTGGTTAAAAGCGAGTCACAATTATGAGATATGATTAATTTCTTATGATTTTTAATTTATGTGATACCGGTAACATGCGGGGAATAATGAAGGTACCGCGCAGCGGCAAGTTTTCGCGGCAATAGCTGTTGTTCCTGAAACATAGCCAGCGAGCGACAGCGCGGGTTGTAAAAAGACGTGGAGATTCCAAAGAGGCCCCGTCCGGGGCCCAATACTATTCCCCTAAAAGCGGCGGCACCGACGGCACCATCGGTGCATTATCAATATCCGCCTGCGTCATCCGGAACGCCTCCGGGTAATGCTCCCGGCTGGTGCGCCGTAACGGCTCCGTTGACCGCCAGGTGTATAAACAACGCTGGCACTGATGCACCGTCCAGACCCCTTTCACCGGCGATACCGCCATCAGCTCGATATGCTCACCGGCACAACGTGGACAAATCATAATCACTCCTTAACTCAGTCAGTTAGTGCTCAGGCCTGACGGCCCGCCAGCAGGGAATTCAGTTTCACAACCCAGTCTTTGGTTTCTGGCAAATCACGTACCGGCTGGCTGTAATGCCCGCGGTTATCCGGCGCGACCGGCGTGGTGGCATCGATGATCAGTTTGTCGGTGATCCCCGCCGGAGATGAACCCGGATCCAGCTCCAGCACGGACATGTTCGGCAACTGAACCAGGTCACCCGCCGGATTCACTTTCGCGGAAAGCGCCCACATCACCTGCGGCAGGTTGAACGGATCGACATCCTCATCCACCATAATCACCATTTTCACGTAGCCCAGCCCGTGCGGCGTGGTCATGGCGCGTAAACCGACCGCGCGCGCAAAGCCGCCATAGCGTTTCTTGGTGGAGATGATCGCCAGCAGCCCGTGCGTGTACATGGCGTTAACGGCCTGAACTTCCGGGAATTCAGCTTTGAGTTGCTGATACAGCGGCACGCAGGTCGCCGGGCCCATCAGGTAATCGATTTCTGTCCACGGCATCCCGAGATACAGGGATTCAAATACCGGTTTGGTGCGGTACGACACTTTATCAATGCGCACCACGGTCATGTTGCGGCCACCGGAATAGTGTCCGGTGAACTCCCCGAACGGCCCTTCGATTTCACGTTTACGGCCTTCGATAACCCCTTCGAGGATCACTTCTGAACCCCACGGAACGTCGAAACCGGTCAGTGGCGCGGTGGCGATCGGGTACGGCGCCTGACGCAGCGCACCGGCCATTTCGTATTCAGACTGGTCGTATTTCAGCGGCGTTGCGCCCATCAGCGTAATGATCGGGTCGTTGCCCAGTGTGATAACAATCGGTAAATCTTCGCCGCGCTCTTCGGCTTTATGCAGATGCAGCGCGATATCGTGCATCGGCACCGGCTGGAGGCCGAGTTTGCGTTTGCCCTTCACTTCCATCCGGTAAATGCCGACATTTTGTTTGTCAAAACTGTCCGGGTCAGTCGGGTCGCGGGAAACGACGCAGGCTTTGTCGAGATAGAAACCACCGTCGCCGTCGTTCAGGCGGAAAAGCGGCAGGATGTCGAACAGGTTAATGTCTTCGCCATCGACGGTGTTTTGCGCCCAAGGCGGATTATCGCGGCGCTCCGGTTTCACCGGGAAGGTATCCCAGCGGCGGATGTATTCGGCAATCTGTTCGTTGGTCGATGTATTGGGCGGCAACCCCATCGCAATCGCATGGTTTTGCCAGGAACCGAGCGTATTCAGGGCGATACGGGCGTCGGTAAACCCTTCCACATTGTCAAAATACAGCGCGGGCGCGCCTTCGCCGATACGACCGGTGGCGTTCGCCGCCGCGGCCAGATCGGGCTCTGCTTTCACCTGTTCGGTGATTTTCAGCAGTTGTCCGTTTTCATCCAGTGCGCTCATAAAGCTGCGCAGATCATCAAAAGCCATCTCGACTCTCCTGTTTCGGTGAAGGATTACTACGTGTTTTAAAACTTAAAAATTGAACGCTATAACGTGACGTCGTCACTTTTTGGCGATAACCCGGCCCAGCGTTTTGCGCGGTGATATTCAAGGCCAAACTGGTCAAGTACGCGGGTCACGATATGGTCGGTAACATCCTGAATTGTCTCGGGATGGTTGTAATAAGCAGGCATCGGCGGCACGATCGCCACGCCCATTTGCGACAGCGCGAGCAGGTTTTCGAGGTGAATGGTGCTGAGCGGCGTTTCACGCGGAACCAGCACCAGCTTGCGGTTTTCTTTCAGCACGACATCTGCCGCACGGCCGACCAGCCCTTCGGCATAACCGGCGCGGATCCCGGCCAGCGTTTTCATGCTGCACGGGATAATAATCATGCCGTCGGTTTTGAATGAACCGGAGGAAATCGTGGCCGCCTGATCGGCAGAATTATGTGTAAAATCAGCCATTTCAGCGACTTCACGAGCGGTATAAGGCGTTTCCAGCTCAAGGGTCGTTTTCGCCCATTTCGACATCACCAGGTGCGTTTCCACTCCGTCGATTTCCCGCAGCGCTTTCAGCAGCGCGACGCCCAAAGGTGCGCCCGTCGCGCCGGTCATCCCCACAATCAGTCTCATACCACCCTCACTCACGTTAACCTTTTTTGAACATATTGTTCGTATACGAACTATTTTTACCTTATACTCATTTTCAAATCCCCGCAATGGTCTGTCGCATTCGAGATCCATAGATTGCTAAGATAGGGCGAAACCATAAGAAAGCCGGGAACGATGATGAGCACACAATTGAGACAGGAAGCCTTTCACCTGATGCGTAAGGTATTCCAGCAACACACCGCGAGATGGCAGCAATGCATTCCGGATCTGACCAAACCTCAGTACGCGGTATTGCGCTCAATTGCTGAAAACCCGGGCATTGAACAGGTGCAGCTGACCGACGTTGCCATCAGCAGCAAGGCCACGCTGGCGGAAATGCTTTCACGACTTGAGTCCCGCGGTTTGTTAATCCGTGAGGCGGATCCGGCGGACAAACGCCGGCGTTTTATTACTCTGACCGGGGAAGGTAAAGCGGTTCTGGCCAAAACCCAGCCGCGCGGCCAGCAGGTAGACACTGAGTTTTTGGCAAGACTTTCTCCTGATGATCAACAGCAGTTGGTTCGCCTGCTGAAAGCGATGATGGAGGAGTAACGGAGAGTTTTATGATTGAAGAAGTCGTGTTGCTTGATGTTAAAAATCAACCGGCCGGTACCATGGATAAAGCGCTGGTGCACAACGCTCAGACGCCATTGCATCTGGCTTTTTCCTGCTACATCCACAACGATCGCGGCGAGTTGCTGATCACGCGCCGCTCCCTGAACAAAATCGCGTGGCCTGGTGTCTGGACGAACTCCGCCTGCGGGCACCCGCTTCCCGGCGAATCGTTGCAGGCAGCCGTTTACCGTCGATGCCAGTATGAACTGGGTTTATCGGTTGAAAAAATCACCTCGCTGATCGGAGAATTCCAGTACATCGCGACCGATGCTTCCGGGATTGTTGAGAACGAATTCTGCCCGATTTTTTCCGCATTTTGCCGTATGGCTCCCGAGCCACGCGACACGGAAGTCATGGATTTTCAATGGGTAAAACCGGAAGATTTGCTGAACAGCGTGCGTGCAACACCCTGGGCGTTCAGCCCGTGGATGGTGTTACAGCTGGGTCAAATTACGGAGAAAAACCTGAGCCTGCTGGGGTGAACGTAAACGCACAAAACGAACATGCTGCCAGTCAGGATCCTCAAGCAATGCCTGATACTGGCGGCGGTTTTTGGCGAAGGTTTTCAGCGTCCACAAAATAATGGAATCCCGGCTGAAAAAACTTTTGCGGAACGTCTCACGATTTCCCGTTCCTGCCCAGAGTTCCTGCTGATGCCATGCGCGTGTGGCGGCACGTTTCACCGCCTGGAACAACGTCCGCCCGAACGAGTAATCCACCCAAATAATCAGATCTATTTCCCGCCATTTCACGGGCTGCGTGCGTTTATAATTGCCGTCCAGCACCCACCCTTCGCTGGCGGAAAGTCTTTCGCCGAGCCGGGCGAAAAATTCCTCATCCGGCGTGCCCTGCCAGTCTGGCCGCCAGAACAATGCGTCCAGTTCGACATACGGAATGTTCAGCTTCTGAGAAATACCGCGCGCCAGTGTTGATTTCCCGCTTCCGCTGGTACCAATGACATTGATTTTCACTGAAGAATTCTCCGCTCGCTGTTTTTCTGGCCAAAAAGGGCGCGTATTCTGCCGCGAAATTAACCCGATGTATAGCGAGGGATCGTTGAAAATTTGTTGCCACAATGAGCAGAAAACAGATTCATCCTACACACAACCTTCACATTAAATGATTATTATAGAGCTCATCTGTAGCCTGCTACAGAGGACTTAAGGTTTTCCCCTTGTAACTCATTCCAATGCCCGTTTCCCCTGACGGGCATTCTTTTATCTGCGATTTACTGCAAGCTTTTACGCCCCGAAAGGTAGCGGACGCCCTGATCGCCGAACTCTTCCTCGTGCATTTCATTGGGTTGAAGATGAAAAATCTCTCCGGCGCAATAAGTTCTGAACCCGTTTTGGGTGGTAATAGTGATTTCACCGCTGAGGATAAAAGCCATGGCTTCGAACGGGTGAGCGTGTTTTTCAAGACGGATTAGCGGTTCCCGCTCGACCAGTACCGGCTCGTCAAAACCATTATCGACGAGCAGCAGCCTGAATTCATTTTCTGTCATAGGATCACCTGAGGGTTAGTGCGGACTTTCTGATAATACCAGATGGGAGTTAGCTTAACAGACGGCGGGAACAGGGATCAGGTAGAAAGAAAAACGGCCCGCAAAATTGCAGGCCGCTGAGTAATACATAATGAACAACATTTAACAAATCAAAGGGCTTTCAACGTCGCGGCAATCACGTCTTTTGCCGGTGTCGTCGGGCGACCGATCAGTTTGCTCAATGTATGGGAATCATCAAACAGGCCGCCAATCGCTGCGCCAGCATCAGAATCTGCCAGCATATTTGCCAGCCAGTCCGGCAAACCTGCGCCGATCAGCGCTTTCGCAAATTCCGCTTCCGGCAGGTTAACGTAATCCACTTTTTTACCGGACTGCTTCGCAATTTCTGCGGAGAATTCAGCCAGCGTATACGCCTCATCACCGGCTAATTCGTAAACCTTACCCGCCTGATTATCGAGGGTCAGCACTGCGGCGGCGGCTTCGGCATAATCCTGACGTGCGGCAGAAGCGATACGCCCTTCGCCGACTGCGCCGATAAACGCATTGTGTGCCAGTGCAGGCGCTACGCTTGCCGCGTAGTTTTCGGTGTACCAGCCGTTGCGCAGCAGTACGTGAGGCACGCCGGATTCGCGCAGTGCTTTTTCCGTCGCGCGGTGTTCCACGCCCAGGCCCAGCGGGCTTTTATCTGCATGCAGCAGGCTGGTGTATGCCAGTAACTTAACGCCTGCGCGTTTTGCGGCAGCAATCACCGCGTTGTGCTGCGCTTCACGCTGGCCGACTTCGCTGGAAGAAATCAGCAGCAGTTTTTCCACGCCTTTAAATGCGGAATCCAGTGTTGCAGGCTGGCTGTAATCGGCCTGACGCACTTCCACACCTAAATCAGCCAGGTCTTTGGCTTTTTCCGGGCTGCGCACGGCAGCAATAATCTGATTAGCAGGCACTTTTTTCAAAAGTGCGGCAATAACGAGGCGGCCTAACTGGCCGGTAGCACCGGTGATTGCAATCATTTTGTTTCTCCAAAAAGTGTTTTATTCAACATGAGGCCCGAAAGACGCTGGCTCTGAAAACATCCTATGCGATATACTAACTTTTCGTAAGTACGCACCAAAAGGTTAGTATGAAAATAATTCCTTCCGACAAAACGACTGAGCGTCTTCCCCTCACGGAACAGATCCGCCGGGGCGAAGTGCTCGACCCAAACTGCCCTTCCCGCGAAATCCTCCGGCACATCACCAGCCGCTGGGGTTTACTGATTTTGCTCGCCCTGAGTGACGACACGCTGCGTTTCAGCGAACTGCGCCGCAAAGTCGGGGGCGTCAGTGAGAAAATGCTGGCGCAGACATTACAGTCGCTGGAAGAAGATGGCTTTATTGACCGCCGTTCATTTCCGGTCGTGCCGCCGCACGTTGAGTATAGTCTGACCCCGCTGGGTATCGAGGTGAAGGATCAGGTTTCCGGGCTGGCGAACTGGCTGGAATCGAATTTGCACCGCGTCATGAAGCAGCGCAGCCTGCGCGTGGTTGGCGAAAATGAATAACAAAAAAACTTAACAAGAAGGCCAAAATTCTCACCTATCATTGATTCAACTCGCCAACTAATATCATTTCATTGACCCGATAAATGATTTTATTTTCAACAGGTGAGGTGGTTAATGTCCCAGTCTCAAACCCACAAGCAACACGTCACGCTTGTCATTACGCACAAAGTTGCGCCTGCCCGTGAAGCAGAGTACGAAACCTGGCTGAATAAAATCATGCCGCAGGCGAGTACTTTTCCGGGCCATCTGGGTGTCAACGTTATCCGCCCGAGCCGCAGCGGCGATGCCTACACCATTCTGGTTCGCTTCGACACGCTGGAAAATCTCAACGCCTGGCACAAATCAGACCTGCGCAAGCAACTGGTGGATGAAGTCAGCCCGTTGCTTTTACAAAGCGACAGCACGGAAGTGCGTCCCGGTGCCGAATTCTGGTTCACCCCGCCCAGCGCCACGGTTCGTCCTCCGGCACGCTGGAAGCAATATCTGCTAACCCTGCTGGTAATTTACCCGTCAACGCACATCGTTCCCTGGTTTTGGGGTCTCTTTTTGCCGCAGCTCAAAGGCACGGAGGGCGGCCATTTACTCAATGACGCGTCCGTCGTTGCGCTGGTGGTATTCCTCTGGATGCCGATTATTACCCGAGTTTTCCATTCATGGCTGACGCGCACAACCGCGCAATGACAGGAGCTTTTCTAATGACTCGTTTTGCTTCCCTGATCTTAACCAACGGTAAATTCCACACGGTCGACCGCGAAAAACCACTGGCGAACGCTGTGGCAATAAAAGACGGCAAATTCCTTGCCGTCGGCACAGAAAATGAAGTGATGCAGTTCGCCGATGCGGGTACGCAGGTGGTTGATTTGCAAGGTCACACGGCGGTTCCCGGCCTTAACGACTCGCACCTTCACCTGATCCGCGGCGGTCTGAATTACAATCTCGAATTACGCTGGGAAGGCGTACCTTCTCTGGCCGATGCGCTGCGGATGCTCAAAGATCAGGCCATGCGCACGCCAGGCCCGCAGTGGGTTCGCGTCGTGGGCGGCTGGACTGAATTTCAGTTCGCCGAACGCCGCATGCCTACGCTTGATGAAATCAATCAGGCTGCGCCGGATACGCCGGTTTTCATCCTGCATCTCTATGATCGTGCCCTGCTCAACCGCGCCGCACTGAAAGTGGTCGGTTACACCAAAGACACGCCAAACCCGCCAGGCGGTGAAATTCAGCGTGACAGCAACGGCAATCCGACAGGCATGCTGATTGCCAAACCGAACGCGATGATTTTGTACTCGACGCTGGCAAAAGGTCCGAAACTACCGCTGGAACAACAGGTGAACTCCACGCGCCAGTTTATGCGCGAACTGAACCGCCTCGGGCTGACCAGCGCCATCGATGCGGGCGGCGGCTTCCAGAACTATCCTGAGGATTATCAGATCATTGATGAACTTCATCAGAAAAATCAGCTGACCGTGCGCATCGCCTACAACCTGTTTACCCAGCGTCCGCAGCATGAGCTGGATGATTTCAAACTGTGGACTGATATGCTCAAACCCGGTCAGGGCACAGATTTCTACCGGCACAACGGCGCAGGCGAAATGTTAGTGTTCTCAGCGGCGGATTTTGAAGATTTCCTGCAACCGCGCCCGGATTTACCGCCGGGTACCGAAGTTGAGCTGGAGCGCGTGGTGCGTCATCTGGTGGAGCACCGCTGGCCATTCCGTCTGCACGCCACTTACGATGAGTCGATCAGCCGTATGCTGGATGTGTTTGAAAAAGTGAACAGCGATATTCCGTTTAACGGCCTGCACTGGTTCTTCGACCACGCAGAAACCATCACCGAACGGAATATCGAGCGCGTCAAAGCACTCGGCGGCGGCATTGCAGTACAGCATCGAATGGCGTTTCAGGGGGAATATTTCGCAGACCGTTATGGCATTGAAGCCACCAAACACACGCCGCCGGTGGCGAAAATGTTGTCCGCCGGACTGCCTGTCGGACTGGGCACCGACGCCACCCGCGTCGCAAGCTACAATCCGTGGACGGCGCTCTACTGGCTGGTTTCCGGCCGCACGGTCGGCGGAATGGCGATGTACGATGATGACGCCAGAATAAACCGCGAAACCGCGCTGATGCTGTGGACGCAGGGTAGCTCATGGTTTTCCAGCGAGCAGGGTAAAAAAGGACAGATTAAAGCCGGACAATTGGCGGATCTGGCGGTGCTTTCTGAAGATTTCTTCAGCGTGCAGGAAGAACGCATTAAGGGCATCGAATCGGTGATGACCGTGGTTGACGGCAAAGTGGTTTACGCGGCAGGCAGTTTCTCACCGCTTGCCCCACCTGCAATTCCGGTTTTACCAGACTGGTCACCGGTCACGAAAGTGCCGGGCCATTACCGGTCAGCGCCGCCGCAAGGTGCCGCGCGCGTCGGGCTGGTACGTCAGGCTCATCAGTGCGCCGGACCCTGTGGCGTGCATAAACACAGCCACGACATCGCCCGCGGTTCGGATGTGCCGGTTTCTGACGACAACGCCTTCTGGGGCGCATTGGGATGTTCGTGTTTCTCTTTCTGATGGTGTTGTTTTAGCAAATACACCCCTTACCCGGCCGGGTAAGGGGTCATTCCGTTTTAAACCTGCGGCTGCGCAATCACTGGCGGTAACCAGCTGCGGTAGCCAAAGGCGCGGCGACCGACGACGATCAGCACCAGCCCTAATGCCAGCGCGAAAGCCAGGATAATTGCGATGATTTGCAGCGGCATAAAACTGCCCGCCAGCGCCGTTACCGCCAGACCACTGACCGGCACCGAACACATATTCATCAGACCAATCAGCCCCATGGTTTTGCCCAGATGCTCTTGTGGAATAATCTGGCTGCGTAAGGTACGCAGGTAAACGCTGAATGCGCCGTCGAAGGCCATCAGCACCGCATAACCCACCAGATACATCGCGAAATCGAGTGACAGCGACATCAGCGCGCCAGACAAAATCATCCCGCAAAATGACAGCGTTCCCAGCGTCGAGAGACCAAACCGTTTGGCAATACGCGGCACAAAGATAAACGTCACAATGGTAACCAGCGCGGCAGAAGTTTGTAATACGCCAAAATAGCTTTCCGGCAGGTGGAATTCTTTGAGGATCACCGCCGCACTCACCACCAGCGCCGCCCCGTAAACCAGATTCACCACCCAGGTCAGCGCACACAGATGCAGCAGGATTTTATTCTGCTTAAGCACCTGAATCGCCGTCAGGTTCGACTCCACAATCGAGCGGAAACTCATCTTCTCAGCAACCACCAGATCGTGTGTTTCGAGGAACAGATAGTTGATGGCCGAGATGGCAAACAGCACGGCGGCACAGGCTAAAATTGCCCCGACGCCGCCGTACACCGAAATGGCCACCGCCAGCGCCGGGCCGAGCACTTGCGTAATCTGATCTACGCCTTGCAGCATGGAATGCGCTTTCGGCAAAGTACCGGCCGGAATATGGCGCGGCAACAGCGCTTCAGTGGCGACAAAGTTGAGCACATAGGCGACTGACAGCAGTGCCATCATGACGGCCAGCACCGGAAACGTGGCGCTGGGATGAAAAGTCAGGGTCAGGAAGGCCACTACCATCAATACCGAACGCCCTGCTTCTACGTTGAAGAAGATAAAGCGCGGTTTGATACGGTCTGCCAGAAAACCAGACAGCGGGAAAAACAGAATGCGCGGCAGCCATTCAATGACGAAAGCCAGCGAAGAAAAGGTCAGAGATCCGGTGGCTTTCAGAATCGCCAGCGGAACGGCAAACAGCAGGAACTGATCGCACAGTGACCCGGCAAAGCGGGAAAAGACAAAACGTTTTAATCCAAAACGATCACTGTTCATATCATCACTATCCTTAAAAGAGTTCAGGGGCCACCGGCGCAGGCACGGCGGCCCGGTTAATATCAGGCCTGACGGAGCGTAAACAGCGAACGCGCGTACTGATCGGCAATCGTTAAATGCTCATCAAAACCCGGTTCCGCGGCACGCTGTGGCCAGAAATACTCCACCGAACCTTCGCGGGTTTTCCACGACACCAGCTTTTTCGACGTATCCAGCGGCTTAGCCGTGATCTGCATATTCACTACGTGGTCTGGCAGGCTGGCGGGCAAAGTGACTTTTTCTATCACACCTTCGTCGGCTTTAATGAAAGCCACGGCGCTGAGACCGCGGGGCTTCAGGGTGTCAGGCAGGGGTTTAAGCTTGTTCAGATGGCTGAGCACGTGCAGTTCATAAGGATTGATGCCGTAAGTTCTTTCCACCAGATCCATGATGGTATCGCCACCGGTGCGCGCCCCCACTTCAATGATTTTGATTTCACCCGCCGGATTAATACGCGCTTCAAAGTGCGCCACACCGTAGCGGATCCCCAGCGCATGGCAGGCACGTTCGGCGATGTCACGCAGTTTCTGATTGTCACTGTGCAGCGACGGCATGCTGTGGCCCACTTCGACGAAATTCGGCTCTTCGCCCAGGTATTTGTCGGTCACGGCCATCGCGCGATGATAGTCGCCCTGATTGATCACCTCGACGCTGACTTCCTGCCAGGCCGGAACATATTCCTCGACCTGGAAGAGATCTTCCGGCGCAAAAGATTCACCGTTCAGTGAAATCACATCGGTTACACATTTGCCGAATACTTCTTCGATTTCGTCTTCGCGGCTGATTTTTAATACGCCCAGGCTGCCCGCCATTTCACGCGGCTTAATCACCACCGGCAGACCAATCTCTGCGATCAGTTTTTTGAGTTCGTTTAAGGTGCGAAACGCTGCGAAGCGAGGCACCGGCAGGCCAGCGGCTTGCAGGATTTGCTTCATGACAAACTTGTCGCGGCAGTTGGTGATCGTCTGGCTGTCGTTCCCGTGCAGCTGGTAATGCCCGGTCAGCAGGCTGGCGGCGCGCACCGTGAAGTCGTTCATCGGGATCACCGCCGCAGGGGTTTCACCGGTCTGGCGTTCATGAGTCTGGACCGCGCGCAGCACAGCCTCAGCGTCCGCGACGTCGCCCGGCAAAAAACCGTCGAAGAATTTGATTGTCGGCGTGGTGCGGTTTTTCGCCATGGTCAGAACCCGCATGCCGCCAGAAGCCCGCAAGGCACCGGCTAAAACACGCTCACGTAAAGCAAACTCACCGCCGAGGATCAGAATATAGGTGTTGTTCATGTTAAAACTCCTGCAAGTCATAAGTGGCCGTTATGCCGGCCATCGGATTAAAGCTCTTTACCAATCGTCCAGCCGCCATCGATAACCAGTGTTGAACCGGTCACAAATCGCGCTTCTGGCGAGGTGAGATACATCGCCGCTTGTGCCACATCCTGCGTTTCGCCCAGCACCGGCAGGTACTGACCGCGCTGGATCTTCTCCATCTGCGCCGGATTGTCGTAATAAGGCTCCGTCAGCGGCGTGCGGATAACCCCGGGCGCAATGGCATTCACCCGGATCTGATGTCTGCCGTATTCCAGCGCCAGTTGTTTCGTCAGGCCGATCACCGCGTGTTTTGATGAGACATACGCGGTGCGATCCGGCTCGCCCATCAGCCCCGATACCGAGGCGATATTGACGGCATTGCCCGGCAAGTTTTGGCGAACCAGTTGCTGGCAAAAGGCGCGCCCGGCAACGAAGCTGGCGGTCACGTTGACGGCAAAAACGCGTTCCCACAGCGACAGCGATAACTCATCTATACGGCAGATTTCGCGGGTGCCGGCACAGTTGATTAAGACGTTATTTCCGCTGGCGTACTCTGCCGTTTCAAACAAGGCATCGAGGCGTACGGAGTCGGTAATATCCAGCTGATGGTGAGAGTAGTCAGGTTCATCGGTGAAAACGGACGGGGCACTGTCAATGCCTTCGACCACGTAACCGGCAGCCAGATAGGCCGTCACCATCGATTTGCCGATCCCACTGGATGCGCCAGTAATAAAAGCTTTATGTTTCAGGCTCATGCCGCCTCTCCCTCAGTGCGCTGGAACGTGACCAGGATAATGTCGCGCACCGCAGTCTCTCCGGGTTCGCGGCAACCGACCGGCGTCACGGCATGGTATTTGTCGTGATTCACCACCAGCGTGTCGAACAAGTTCTCAAGGCGCAGCACGCGCTCAATGTTTTTAGGGTTCGGCGCAATCAGATTGTCGCCACCGAGCATGTTGGCGGAGGCGTGGATCAGATGTACGAACACCACGTCTTCATCATCTTTATGCAGCCACACGGGCGAGCTGTAGGCGGGTGCGTCGCACTGTGCTTCGTAGCGGAACAGATGAATGCCGACGGTCAGTTCTTCGAGCGCCCCGATACGTTCATAGGCTTCAACAAAAGCGATATCGTCTTGCAAAATTGCCTGCATCAGACGGTTTGCGGTGATATTTTCCGGCAATAAAGGATATTGACGAATAATACCGCCGGTATCCGGATTGTATTTTTTAGTTTGCTTATAGGCTGTGAAATGACCGAAAAACAGTTTCCCTTCTGCGTCGCGACGGCATTGCGCATATCCGCGCCAGCGGTTGCCCGGAGAATAAGGATCCAGCGTCAGACTTTCGTACGCCAGTTTTAGCTGTTCCAGATCAGAAAGAAAAATATCTTTATTTTCGTAATGGGTATCAGGCAATGCCTGATAATAACTGCCGGGAATAAAAGCGTATCCTCCGGCGGCAAGATGATTAACATGTTTCATATCAGACTCATTATTAATTCAGAATACAGAGAGAATAAATTGCCGCTGTTAATGCATTCCGGCTATGTCCAATACACCACTTTGCTATTATTAAGTCTGCCAATAAAGCGCCCGGCGGTAAGGCGACTTCCCTGACTCACACTGCTTACACCGTGCAAATGACAGGCGTTCATAAAGTAAATATCACCGGCGTTCAGTTGCACGGATAACGACTCCACGCCCTGGAGCAGATGGGGTGGATATGGATAACCGGTGTCCGTCACACCAAAGCGTGCACGGCAAAGTTCGTCCGGGTCGAGGTTCCAGATTTTCAGCTCGCCGCCGCCCTGCGCCGCTTCCAGACACACGTTGAAAGCAGTCACTGTCATTGCATTGGCAATTTCAAAATTATCATGAAGCGCAAACTTAAGCTGGGCGCGGTCTTCATGCGGCATCAGCGACATAGCACCGTTATCCAGCCAGCGCCGGAAAGTGGCAAAACAGGCGTAAGTATTTTTATAACGCGCCGGACCAAAGTGAATGCCTTCCTCGAGGAATAAATCTTCCAGTGTACGGTTAAGGAACAGGGATTCTGTGGCATATGTGTCGGTCACCGACATCAGTTCGGCGACGCTGGCATTCACCCGGTTCACTTCCGCCATATATTGTTCGCCATTACGTGAGAACTGCGTAGCGCCAATCTGGTTGGTCAGTACAAAACCGTCATCCGCACGGTTTCCACCGCCGTTACGATTCACCATCTTATTGAAGTTTTCAGCCACATCCTGGCAAATCTGTTTATTCGCGAAATTACGAATAACATATAAAACATTGCCCTGATGATGGCCATGCAGAATAATATTTCTGATAACGCTGGCATCGACATTATCGGGCTGCGTCTCTAAATAACCGAAATTATTTTTCACCAAGCCAGACAAAATCATTTCTTGCTGTTTTTCAGCCAATAGTTCACTCATGATGTTCCTGCCAAAGAATATTTAAAGGATAACCGCGCAAAAATAACGTAACAGAATTAAGGTAAATATAAATCAGAGACTATATAAATAAAGGCGAATACAACATCCCACCCTGCGACCATAAATTATTATCCCGACGCGCCTGATTCAGCTCTGAGTATTTCCCCAGATTGCGCTGGAATATCTCGCCGTAGTTGCCCACCTGATGAATAATCTCACGAATAAATTCAGGGCGCAGGCCCAGATTCTTACAATTCTGTTCTGACGGGTACAGGAAGGTCTTCAGATAACCCGTCGCCTCCTGACTCATTTCATGAATATTTTTACTGCTGACTTGCAGGTTTTCCGCTTCAATCAGCGCACGCATGATCCAGGTTACCGCTTTCAGCCACTGCGGATCATTCGATGCAACCGCCGGTGACATGGTTTCCAGTGAGATACGATCTTGCAAGATAATGTGCGCCTCTTTGTCCGTCAGCTGAGCGCGTTCACCGGCCAGCAGATAGGAGTCGAGACAATAGATATTACATTCACCATGCTGATAAGCCTGGCGTGCCTGAGACGGCGAATCAAACAGACTGATTTCGCAGGACAGGTTTAAATTTCCAAAATAGCGCTTCAGATTTTCTTCGGTTGTTGAACCGCGCATGGCCGCTATCCGGCGCTTGCGGGTATAACTTGCCTGTTCGACCGGCTCGAGCAAATTACTGGCCGGCGTCATCAGTACTTCACCGTCAAACAGCATCGGGTGAACGAAAGTGACCTCTGATTCCGCCTCACGCTGGAAGGTAATACTGGAGTTAAACGAACCCAGATCAATCACCCCATCACGCAGCGCCCTGAAGCGGTCACCAGACTGCAAGGGCATGTAATGGATTTTTCCTGCATCGCCAAACACAGCGACCGCCACTGCCCGGGCTAAATCAATGTCGAACCCTTCCCAGCAATTCTTGACTGCGTTACGAAACGACAACCCTCTAAAACCCAGACTAACGCCAACATTTAGCACATCACGCTGGCGGATCATTTCAATTACCGTTTGGTTTGACATAGCTAACCCATTAAATAAATTGACTATTATGGCCGATTTGTACCAGATGATACCTCTGTTGAACATCATACGGCTTGATGCTAATTTGGCTAGATATCCCAGAAACAAAAGAGCTATGCGTGAAGAACACAAGTGAGTTAGCAGAACTGCTTCCCAGTTTGTCCGTTTTTATTCAGGTGGTTGAAAAAGGAAGCTTTTCATCGGCAGGAAGGGAGACTTCGCTGGCGCCCTCGTCAGTAAGCCGGATGATTGACAGGCTGGAAAAACGCCTCAATGTGGTGTTATTTACCCGCTCCACGCGATCGGTCACGACCACCGAGGTCGGGCTCGAGATCTACCGGCAGGCGCAGGCCGTATTATCCGCCACGCAGGCGCTCTTCTCTCAGGCAGACAGTTTCAGTGATACCCCTCAGGGTGTTTTGCGTATCACCGCGCCGAATACGCTGGGTAAAATTCTGCTCACCCCGTTTCTGCCCGCGTTTTTACGCCGTTACCCGGAGATTAATGTCGAGCTGACGTTGTCTGACCGGGTCAGTAATCTGGCGCAGGACGCTTACGACCTGGCACTGCGCGTCACCGAAAGCCCGCCGGAAAACATGGTGGCCCGCGCCCTGATGCCGATCGATTACGTATTAGTGTGTTCCGCGGATTACGACGAAGTACTGCCGGATTTCCCCGCCGGACTCATCAAACACAACATTTTTTTCCCTGATGAACGGCAATTTCGCGGCGCATGGCGCTTCTGGCAGAATGAAATCATGGAAAGTGTGACGCTGGTTCCGCGGCTGATGATCAATAACAGCGACGCCATGATCGACGCCATTCTGCAAGGCGTCGGCATTGCGCTGATCCCCACTTTTATCGCCAACCGGTATATCGCCAGCGGTAAATTGCGCCGCGTTTTACCTGACTGGCGCGTGGAAAACCCCCTGCCACGCAACACTTACGCGATCACTCTGCCCAACAAACTCCTGCCGCTTAAAACGCGGGTATTTATCGATGATTTTATGCAATGGATTAAAGCGGAAGGACGGATTTAGGTCAGACTCAAGGCGCCTCTTGCAATGGCCAATATTCAGCTGATAGGCAATATTGCAGACTGGGTTGATCGGTCGCCGTTACGCTGCAGTTGGCCTGTGGCGAGCTGTCGGTTTCAACCCAGAATTTTTGCATTATTATTAACGGGGGACGATCAAACCGCCTTCTAACCCTCTTGTAAAGACGACCTGCCAGAGCTGAATATCGCGAGATCTGAAAGCGCCTGCACATGAATTTAAATAATAGGTAAACATCCTTTTAAACCTTTCTGAATAATTTCCTTCGATATGATTCCAGGAGGCCAGAAATCGTTCATTCCATGCCATCAGCGTTTTGTCATAATCTGGACCGAAATTATGTACATCTTCGATAACAAAATATCTTTCACTGGCTGAGGCGATATGTGCAAGAGAAGGCAGGCATCCGTTAGGGAAAATATACTTATTAATCCAGGGATCGACGTTGACCTCTGTTTTGTTAGCACCAATCGTGTGCAATAAGAAAATACCTTCTGGTTTTAGATTTTTATCCACCACTTCGAAGTAAGTCGCATAATTTTTAGGTCCTACATGTTCAAACATTCCGACAGAAACGATGCGGTCAAATTTCCTGTCAAGCTCCCTGTAATCCTGGAGCAGAATTTCGACATCAAAACTGGCGCAGCGCACTTCCGCCATTTTTTGCTGTTCAGCTGATATCGTAATCCCTGTGACTTTCGCACCATAATGTTCAGCAGCGTATGCCGCCAGCCCTCCCCAGCCACAACCAATATCCAGCAGACTCATCCCTTTTTCTAACTTCAACTTCTCACAAATCAATTTAAGTTTATTTTGCTGTGCCTGATTTAAGTTATCTGCGTTTTTCCAGTAACCACAAGAGTATTGCATCCAGGGATCGAGCATCAGACAAAAAAGGTCATTACCAAGATCGTAGTGTTCTTTACCAACTTTCAGGGCTCCTTTTTTTGATTGAAAATTTATGAAGCGGGCCCCGGCCACTCTGATAATATCTTTCAAATTATCCGGTACGCGGGACTGTAAATGTGCATTAATGATTTTAGTAAAAAACACATCAAGTCGCGCACAATCCCACCACCCATCCATGTAACTTTCACCCAATGCCAGCGATCCCCTTTTTAAAACACGTTTATAGAATTTTGGGTTTTTGACATGAATATCATGCTTCTCACCCCCGTCAATCTCGATCCCTGCGTCATCAAGGAGCTCGCGGCAGATTCTCTGCCATTCGTTATAGTCCTTAGGTACGATCATATTTTTTTTCATTAGCGTGCCTTTTGAATAAAACCCCTAAAATTCATGATTTCTTCTTGCAATTATAAATAAAATCCCTGGATCGCTGTGTTATCTGCTGTATTTCCTTTGTTGTTAATCCCTGCCGATAAAGATGCATAATTTTTTCTTTATCTGACTCGACATTTTTATATCTGTCTGGATGGGACTTTAGTTTCTCCCTCTGAATGTCGATTTTTTGTTGAATAGCGCGCGTAAGACGATTCAAGTTACGCATCGCCTGATCTCTGTCGTGCTTACTTAACTTTGGATTAATCGAAATATCCTGCCAGATTGTTATTGCTCTTCGTAAGAGCCCCTTACTTTCCAGAGTACTGGCCTTGAATTTTAATAAATCCACACCATTCATATTTGCAACCTCTTCAATTCAATCAGAATCAATAATCTATTCATTCGCCAAAAATCTCCAACGTATATAGTCATAGACCCAGTTAAAAATTAACGTATAAGGTAAGAAAATAAATATTAACCCTATTTCAACCCCAAATGCCTCCGTCATCGTTAACTCAAGTAAAAACATCGCGACAGGAGTGAGTGAAAGAACAAGTACGGTTTCAAAGATGACGGCATGCAAAACTCTGATCGGGAAGCTTCTCTCAAATAAAAACTGCTTCTGAATCTCATCAAAAATCTTATTGAATACGTAATTCCAGACCGTTGCAGTTAAAGCAGAGATGAATGATAACGTTCCGGACTGTATCAAAGAAACTTTCAGACTGTAGGCGAGGAAAATGGCTATTACAACATTCCCAAGTACTTCGAAAAGAACAGCATGTAAAATCCTTTCCGGCGTACTCTTATTCAACTCCACTTTCATCTCAATGCGCCTCAAATTACACCAATAAATTTCTATTAATACGTTAGCTTGCTGATAACATCGCCACCATTCCAGCCCCAAACGCTAAACCCACTACAGCCGTCACAACCACCACGGTGGTAACTACACCTGTACCGACAGCAGCAGCTGTTTTTCCTTTGGATATTTCTTTACGCTTAAGTGAAACGAGATCCGACAAATTAATCACGAGTCCATCATCACTGATTAATGTTTGTGGTGTTGTTCTTTTCACAGTGAGTGTACCGTTACTTCCGTTACGCAATGAATATTGCACAACATCACCTCCGTACAAAGGTGGATCAATTTTATAATAGGTATAATCAGACGAAGCAGAAAAAGTGTGGACTTGTTGTTGACTCAATTCGAGTGACTTATAGCTTGAACAACCGGACACAGACAGTATTGCAACGATGACAGAAGAAAGTAATAAAGTATGTTTCATAATTTCTCTGATTTAATAAAATGACGTTACCGCATGCAGATAAAGAAAAAATCATTAAAAATGCGGGGAATTAATAGATAAATATATCCAGACGATCGCATTCCCACCCCCCGTCTATATAACTTTCACCCAGCCCCAAAAGACCCTGTAGCATAATGCGCTTGAAGAAGCCGTGATGGCGTATTCTGATATCCCAGGGACGGATTCCCTCTATCCGAATATCAGCTTTCTGTAAAAGGTTCATTCCCATGAGTGGCCATGGGTCATACCTTGCATGCTGAGTAACGGAGGAAAAATATTTCAAAATTCACCTATTTAATCAATTACTTGCACAATTCATTGCGGACAGGAATTTCATTACCCACAACAATTCATGGGAATTATTATTATCTATAAATGTTGTAAATGTATTATCATGACAGGACAATCTTTATCGATAAGAAGTCTAAGCAAGATGTTCTCGGGGAATCGGCAATGAAAGCCTCAGCGAAAAGAAATTGGGTTTCATCGCAGGACTATCCAATGCCCAAGGTGCGCCGTCCTGTTCATTTTCGCTCTTATTTAATTAAATCAAATACGGGCGTCTTACCACATACTCATGAATTTGCACAATTTCACTGCGCCCGAAAGGGAAATATGCGTCTTGAGACTGCCGATAATTGCTGGATTGTCCCTTCACATTATGGGATCTGGATCCCCGCTTATATGGAGCATACCGTGTGGGCCATGGATGATGTATTCCTTGAAAGTCTGGATATCGAAACAGATGTCGTAGACGAAACCATCACCATGTGTAAAGCCGTGACCATCAGTGACGTTGCAAAAGAACTCATCCATTATGCATCCGAAACCATTCCGGAGTTATACGATGAACATGGGAAAGACGGCAAGCTGGTCAGTGTCTTGCTGGATATTATCTTTAATTTACCGCAAGTGGATTTTGTCCTTCCCTGGCCGCAAAGTCCGGCGTTAAACGAAATGTGCCGTACTATATTGGAATCACCCGGTTCTGAGCATTTTATTGAATTCTGGTCAGCCAGAGTGGGCATGTCTACGCGGAACTTTTCAAGAAAGTTTAAAAAGGAAACCGGTTTATCATTTAGTCTCTGGAAACAGAAAATGCGGATATTTGAGTCTGTGATCATGCTTAAACAAAGTAAAAGCGTCACGACAATAGCGCTCGAAATGGGGTACTCAAGCACAGCAGCGTTCAGCTATTCATTCAAAAGTGTTTTGGGCGTCCCTCCTACTGAATATTCCGTGTAAAGCAGGCCCCCGCCGATATCGTGTTTACCCAGATAACATAACGAATGCGCGTAGAATGAAAATTTGGACTGCCCCCCAATCCTTGCGTTTCCGGCAAACATCAGGGAGGCGTTAACTCATTAACATTGAAGGGTTTGCTACAAAAACCTATAAATCCTTAAACGTCCCCAGCCTGAACCCGCGCTCTGCAATCGCATGTTTCAGCGATGCGGACGTCAGAACATCCAGCTCAGCCAGCCGCGGATAGCAATATTTGCTCGCCAGGATCGTGTTATCGATAAACGAAGGATGGCACATGATTTCCACGGACTCGTCGGCGCGCGCGGTGGCCTGATCCAGCGTATTCAGAAACAGCGCTTCTGAAATCGCTTCGCCGTAGAAAGTGCTGTCGAAACCCTGCGTGCTTTTCGCGCCGCGCAGAACAATTTCGCCCTTCCTGATTTCATCGCGGTCGATGCGTATCGCCACGCCTTGTTCTTTCGCAAAAGCTTCCACAATCGGAAATATTGGCGCAAGCAGATGCACATGATGATGGCTGTCGATATGCGTGGGAAGACGGCCAAAAAGTTCTACAAACCGTGCAAACTGGGCTTTCAGCTCCTGCTTAATTTCATCAAGAGGCAGCGTGCCCTGCTCCGCCATTTCCCAGATCCATTTTCCCAGTTCACCGTTCTCGCGCACCAGACCGGGCATCGGAGAAAGCGGTTTTCCCAGCGTCAGGACAAAATGCATCCCGACGGCCAGCCCCGGATTTGCCGCACTCAGCGCCGCAGCGTGAACGATGGTTGGCATATTCATCATCGCCGTGGTGGACGTCACGACGCCATTGCTGAACGCGTCGATAATCCCGTAATTCTGCGCTTTGCACAGCCCGAAATCGTCGGCGTTCACAATCAGTAATTTATCCATAAGCGTCCCTTTTTAACGCGCCCTCCTTTTTACGGGAGGGCGGCGGATTATTTCAGCGCGGCAATGGTATCGGCAAAGTTGGGCAGCAGCGCTTCATGGGCGAGCAACATTTCCCGCGCCAGTATTTCAGCATCTTTATCGGAATGAATCAGCGGGCTGAGGTTCAGCGCGAGCAGGACATCATTGAATTTTCCGCTCAGAGCCGCCTCGCTGGCCGCGATTTCGAAGCCTTTAATCGTGTAGATCAGGCCAAGCACTTTATCGTCAAAATGCGTGACCCGCGGATGCGGTTTCGCGCCGTCGCGGCCAATCGTGCAGGTCATTTCCACTGCCCAGTCCGCCGGAATATTATCAATATGGCCGTTGTGCGGGAAGTTGACGTACTGCTCGGTCTGCTTGTCGTTGTAAATCGCGCTGATCACTTCGCAGGCCGCGTCGGAATAATACGCGCCGCCGCGCAGTTCCAGCTCTTTTGGTTTGACGTTCAGCTCCGGATTTTTGTACAGATCGAAGAGTTGTTTCTCGACTTTCTGTACCACGGTTGCCCGCGCGCCGCCCTTGTAGAATTCGCCCATTTCAATCGCCAGCATCTCTTTCTGCTTGAAGTAATACAGCAGATACGAGCATGGCAGAAGGTTCAGCGAGCGGATCAACCCTTCGCTAAATGGTAAATCAAAGATGTTTTTCACCGAACCGGCGGTCAGTGTGCCGGACGCCACGCCGTCGAGCAGCTCTGCAAAACGGGATTCGCCGTTAACCAGCACGTCTTTGATGAACACCATGTGGTTCAGGCCAAAGAGGTCGATCGACAAATCGTCTTCAGCTGACAGTTTCAGCACATCCTGAATGAACATTTTCATGCCAACAGGAATGTTGCAGACGCCGATGAATTTTTTGAATTGGGTGTGACGGAATACCGCTTCTGTCACCATGCCCGCCGGGTTAGTGAAGTTAATCACCCAGGCATCAGGGCAGATTTCTTCGACATCTTTGATGATGTCAAAAATCACCGGAATTGTGCGTAAGCCTTTGAATAAGCCACCTGCCCCGTTGGTTTCCTGCCCCAGATAACCGTGGCTCAGCGGGATACGTTCATCCAGCTCACGCGCCTTTAATTGCCCGACGCGCAGCTGCGTGGTGACGAAATCAGCCCCGGCCAGCGCTTCACGGCGATCCAGCGTTTTATGTATTTCAATTGACACACCCGCGCGTTCAACCATACGCACGCACAGATCGTAAATAATATCCTGTTTGGCTTTTCCGCCTTCAACATCGACCAGCCACAATTCGGTAATCGGTAACTCGTCGTAACGCTTAATAAAGCCTTCAAGTAATTCAGGGGTATAACTGCTTCCGCCACCAATGGTGACCACTTTCAGTTTTTTACGCATAGGGACTCCCGTGCAATAATAATGCACTGTAAATTACAAAACCGATTAATTTAAAAATCCAAATAAAAATGGATATTTAGTTAATGCTGAATAATTTCTTTCTGTAATGATTCGGCGTAAATGAAGTCAGCTTTTTGAAATTCTTAATAAACATACTCGGGCTGCTGTAACCGGACTCAAATGCAATATCGGTGACGGAGTAGTTCGTAATTTCCAGCTGCTTCTTCGCAAAATCAATACGAATCTCATTGATAATTTGCATCGGCGTTTTGCCGTAATGGCGCTGCGTGGCACGGGTCAGATATTCCTGAGACTTACCGGATAACTGCACCATATTGGATAATGCCTTGTCTCCGAAACGCGATTTATCATGCATTTTCTCAACCGCCATCGTCAGCCAGCCCGGAATATCCGCGGTCACTTCCGATTCACGATGGTGGCGCAGACGGTTAACGATATAAAACGTTACCATCTCAAGAAATTCATTAAACTCGCCGTTACGAAAGTTAAGGGACGCCGTGACGGACTCAATATAATTCAGAAATTCGTGGTTTATTTTATAAACCTGCGACGCAATAAACTGTGCCGGTAACAGGGTCAGATAATGCTGCTCAAAAAAAGCTTTACTGATGCCGACATTCAGTATTCTTGTCGCGCCAAATTCATAAAAGCTTTGATGATTCGAACCCAGAGGAATAAAAACAAAATCTCCGCGCTCCAGCAATACCCTTTTCCCGTTGACGTTCTGGTAATACCGCCCCGTCAGCACAACGGTAAATTCGTAGTAATCATGTTCATGCAGCCCGGAAATACTCTCTACTTTGTTGTAGATGAACATGTGGAAATTTTGACCGTCGAAGAGTTGATTTTCGCGCGCTGTCTTGATTTCCATGCTCAATACCTGTGGCTGCATCCTGGATCCCTACGTTATTTTATTTTCTCATGAAGCTCAATGAGTTCTGCAATCAGTTCGCGGGCCAGCATCGACGTCATCAGATGATCCTGCGCATGGACCAGCACCAGGCTAACTTTGGTTTTCCCTTCACCCTGATCACCTTCAATCAGTTTGGTCTGCACCAGATGCGCCTCGTTCAGCGCCATTTTTGACTGCGCCATCACCGCGCGCGCTTGCTCAAAATCGCCCTCTTTGGCTTTTTTCAGCGCCGCGTACGCCAGGCTGCGCGCCTGTCCGGAGTTAATAATTAACCCCATCACCACTTCTTCCAGATCCTGCAATTCAGTTTCAGTCTCAACAATGCTGTCTAAATCAAACATGTTTATCTCTCCTTGAAAGTCCGCTGAATGGCGGGGCTGCTTTCGCCCCGCTTTCAGGTCAGATTAGAATTTCAGTGCGGCTGCAATATCTTCTTCGCTTTCTTCTTCTTCAATAATCGCCTGTGCCTTGTTGGAAAGAATCACGAAAGGCATGTAAACCAACGTGGCGACACCGAGGTTGAACAAGGCGACCAGCAGCGCCGCAATGCTGCCGTTACTGTTAAAGAAAGCACCCAAACCGGTCGGCATGGTCCACGGTGCAAGGTTGGTGACCGGCGGAATGATGCCCATGCTGTAGGCCGCCAGCGTGATAGCGGCCAGAATCGGCTGCACCAGCACGAACGGGATGAACATGACCGGGTTCATGATAATTGGCAGACCAAACAGAATCGGCTCATTAATCTGGAAGATACCTGACGGCAGTGCCAGCTTCGCCACCTGACGGTGATCCGCACGGCGTGATGCAATAAAGATGGCGATAATCAGACCCAGCGTTGCCCCGGAACCGCCTAACAGAATATAGGAGTCGAGCATCGGTTTGGCCCAGAAGTGGAAGGTCTTACCCGCTTCAATCGCCGCACTCACAGAACCGTACTCGGTATACAACGCGATGTTTTCCAGCGCCCACGGAGTCATGATGCCGTTATCCAGCGCGGTCAGCGCCAGAGAACCATGCACACCAAAGAACCACAGCAGTGAGTTGAAAATTACATATGCCCAGCCCACCACGCTTCCCATTGACGCCAGAGGTTTGGAAATGGAATCCATAATAATCTGGTGGAAGTTGTGGCCATATAATCCGAGCAACCAGGAAATTACCCCGAAAATAAACAGAATAATAAAGCCCGGAATTAACGCGGAGAAAGAACGCGAAACGGAAGTCGGGACGCTGGCGGGCAAGGTAATGACCCAGTTGCGGCGAATAACAAACGTGAACATTTCGGCGACAACAAGCCCGATTACCATCCCCGAAATAATATTCGCGCCGCCCAGCCAGTTTGCGCCAACGGCATACGCTTCACCGACGCTATAAGGTGTAACGGTCATAAATGCGGCAACGGCTAATAATCCCGCCGAAAGTGAATCGACCTTCCGCTCTTCGGCTAACGCCATGCCGATAAAGAACGGCGCCATCAGCGACATTATTCCGAGCGTACCGTTATAAACGTTAATGCCGATAGTTTTTAATCCCACCAGTGTTTCAATGGTTGACGGGTCTAAACGAACGCCTAAGGAATAAAAGAAGGAACCGGCACCAAAGTTCAGGAATACGTTATTAATTAAAACGAACATGGCGCCAGCCAGTGTCAGCGGCATTAATTTGATGAAGCCATTTTTGATGGCATTAATGTGGGGCTGCTTACCTATTTTTACCGCAAACGGGAGAAGTATCTTTTCAAGTGAATCAATGGCTTTGCTCATTGGCATTTTCCTTTAAAGCCGCCTTCCGGCGGCAAGGTATGAAATTCGCTCTTTGACTGGAGTTCTCTTTGACTTAAAAATGCTAATCACTGCTAATTTAAAATTGACGCAAAAGTTAAAACTTACTGCACTGCTGCTTTTTTGATCGCAGCAACCGCTGCTTTCAATACACCCAATCCATCAATTTTGCCGTAGAGGGCAGAATCAATCACTTCAACCGGCTTGCCCGGTAATACCTTCTTAATTTCTTCCAGCATATAACCAATTTGCGGGCCGAGGAGGATCACATCCGCTGCGCTGCCTTTTTCGGCCGCCAGGGTTTCAGGGAATGCTTCAATAATGACAGGCACTTCGTATTTCTCGGCCTGAACCTTCATTTTAGAAACCAGCAGAGAAGTGGACATTCCGGCGGAACAAAACAAATAAATGACTTTCTTTTCCATAATGAAAACCCTCGTATCCCGTATAGAGTGCAGGTCTGACAACGGATCTTTCTTTATCTGTCATTATTCAGTGTCAGCAGATAAAGAGAGATTGTTAATTGTTTCTGCTTGAGAGAAGTATACGGCAACACTTCCGGCAGGGATAATTCCGAACTTATAGAAATTGTCTCTCCTTGACCATCGCCCATGACTCCCTTCACGTTTTGGGCAAATAATTCGCGGAAATAATTAAGATCCCCGTTTACAGGGGCACGACGACTGGTCGCTGAGGAGCAGAGGAAAGGCTAAGAATTTTCCCCTCAAATTGATCTCTGTCTGATAACAGCGTTTTAACACTTTGGGTCTATCGCCCCTCATTTTCTTGTGAGAAACTGGTAATGATTGCGCAAACATTCGTAGTTTGAACTTGCAACCCAGTGAGCAATACCTTGAATAATATAATAAAGAATCACACAGGTCGTTCCCGTTCGGCCACGCTTGAAGATGTTGCCAGAGAAGCCGGTCTTTCACCGATGACGGTCAGCCGGGCGCTGAATAATCCCAAAGTTGTGCGCCCCGCAACCATCGCCCGAGTGATGCAAGCCGTGAACGTGACCGGGTATATCCCCAATATGCTGGCCGGCGGGCTGGCCACCAGCCGCACTAAGCTGATCGCTGTGGTTGTGCCGCAGATTAACAACAATATGTTTGTCGATACCGTTCAGGCGATCAGCGATGAACTGGCCGCGCGCGGCTACCATATGCTGCTGTGTATTGTCGGTTACGAACCGGACGCAGAAACCGAGATTGTCGCCACCCTGCTTTCGCGCCGTCCGGACGGCATCGTTCTGACCGGTATTCATCATTCGTCAGATCTGAAACGAATCATCCTCAACGCCACTATTCCTGTCGTGGAAATTTGGGATTTGACCCCGACGCCGATTGATATGCTGATCGGTTTTTCCCATGAAAAGGTCGGCAATGCGATTGGCGAATACTTCCTTGAGAAAGGCTTCACGCGTTTTGGTTTTATCTGTGCCTCGGACAGACGCGCCGTGGTGCGCAAGAATGGCGCGATCTCCGTCTTACGTTCACAGCCCGGCACAGAAATCCGCGAAATGATGGTGTCGCTGCCTGCCAATATGGAAGTCGGACGGGCAGCGCTGAAAGAGATGCTTTCCCGCGGCGAGCGTTTCGACGCGATCATTTGCAGTTCCGACACGCTGGCTCAGGGCGTGATCATGGAAGCGGAAGCCCGGGGGCTGCGCGTACCCGACGATTTCTCGGTGATGGGTTTTGCCGATTTGAATTTTGCGGCTCATAACAGGCCTTCGATCACGACCGTCAGCGTAGATAAATGGGCGCTGGGGATCCGGGCAGCCACTATGCTGGCGGACAGAATTGAAGGGATTAAGGTTGAAGAACCGATTGTGGATACGGGGTACAGATTGGTGATCAGGGAGTCCGCTTAATTTTTGGGCTCGCCGCCCAAACAGCTTTGAAGCAGCGGCCTGGCGTAAATTTCGGTTTTTCAATTGCGGTTATCACTCAGCGGCTCGCGCCGAAACCGACCAAAGAGGCCCAGGAAGGAGCCTCTTAAGGCCAGTTTGGGCGGCAAGCCCAAGGTTTTGACCTTAATAAAAACATTAAATTTTAATTTAAATCCTCTTCCAAATTTTATTCCATTTTCTAAATGTTAAAAATGTTAGGTAACATTCATATCAACAAATAACATTAACTTTCCTCCCGGAATTATATTGACCTAAATTTAACCGGAATTATCCGGCGTTATTCTTTGATAAGAAATGCTAAATTTCCGAAACTAGACACCCAAACCAGATAATCATAACTCACTGTTTTATAAAAAATTTAAACTCACCACTGATATAGGGAAACATAAAGAATATCTCCTCCTCACATTCCTTGTGGAAATTAGTCATTTATTTTAAATGTAGCGGTGATATTATAAATTTGTACCCAAAAATAATAACAATTAACCCAAACTTAACATCAGGCATGTGAGAGTCGTAATTCTATGCTCCTTCAAAAAAAAACTACCCGTCGCAAGTTTTTACTTGGATCGCTGATGGCGTTGCCTGTCGGCACCATCATGATGAAAGGACTGTCAGCGGCACAAGCTGCGGAAATGGCTGCCCCGGACTTACTCGATTATAAACCGATCTTTTTCAGCGCCGGTGAGTGGCAGTTTATTATGGCCGCCGCTGACCGCCTGATCCCCGCTGGCGGTAAAGGCAAAGCGCCGGGCGCACTCGAAACCAACGTGCCGATTTTTATCGATCAGCAAATGCACGGCGATTTCGGTGAAGAAATCTACATGCAGGGGCCGTTCAACGTGCATGCTCCGGCCACGATGGGGTATCAGATCCCCTTCCGCCCGCAGCAAATCTACAAAACCGGCATTCGCATCGCGAACAGCTGGTGTCAGCAAAATCATCAGAAAGCCTTCCATGAACTTAGCGATCAGGACAAAGACAGTGTGCTGACTCAATTGCAGAAAAACGGCATTAAGTTTGCGGACGCGGGCGAAGAGAATCTCGTCGCTTCGCAATTCTTCAGTGAACTGCTTTCCGACACCAAACACGGTTATCTGGCAGATCCGATCTACGGCGGAAACAAAGGGATGAAGGCGTGGATCGCCATCGGATTCCCCGGCGCACGCGCCAGTTTCACCGAGTGGGTTAAGCAGCACAACGTCCCGTATCCGCTGGGGCCTGTGAGCCTGCAGGGCGCACGTGCCTGAGTGCCTCGCCCTATTCCCCTTTTCTGATGACTGACAGGATTTAAGATGGCAAAAGTAACGAAACCAGAAGTCGACGTCGTTGTCGTCGGCCTCGGCTGGGCCGGCTCGCTGATGAGTATCGAGCTGGCAATGGCCGGTCTGACCGTTCGCGCACTCGAACGCGGCGGCGATCGCGGCTATGAAGAATTTGCATACCCGAAACCGGCAGACGAATATGCCTATGCGGTGCGCAACAAAGTCATGGCGACACCGGCAGAAGCCGCCGTCACCGTGCGGTACAACATGAGTGAAACCGCGCTGCCGACCCGTAAATGGGGCGCGTTTGCGCCGGGTACCGGCGTTGGCGGTTCCGGTCTGCACTGGACGGCGGTTCTGATCCGCCCGACGCCGACCGATTTAAAACTCAAAACCTACGCCGACGAAGCCTACAAGCCGGGTATCCTGCAGGAAGACATGCGCATCATGGATTTCCCGTTCACCTGGGATGAAATCGAACCGTATTACACCAAGTTTGAGCACATCTGCGGTCAGTCCGGTAAAACCGGCAACCTGCGCGGCCAGATTATGGAGGGCGGTGACCCGTTTGAAGGGCCACGCTCCGAGCCGTATCCGCTGCCAGCGCTGGAAGACACGCTCAACAGCAGCATGTTTGCTGAAGTCACCAAAAAAATGGGCTATCACCCGTTCCCGAACCCGTCGGCCTGTGTGTCCCGCGCATGGACCAACCCCTACGGCAATCAGATAGCACCGTGTAATTACTGCGGTTATTGCAGTAAATATCCGTGCCTGAACTACTCGAAAGCCTCGCCGCAAACCGCTGTAATGGACGCACTGAAACGCATGGATAACTTCTCTTATGAAGTTCATGCCAACGTGCTTAAAGTCGAATTGCACGATGACAAGAAAACCGCCAAAGGCGTTGTCTACATGGACGCAGACGGCAACGAGTGCTTCCAGCCGGCGAAAATCGTGGTACTCAGCAGCTTCCAGTTCTGCAACGTGCGCCTGATGCTGCTTTCCGGGATCGGGAAACCTTACAACCCGATCACCGAAGAAGGCGTGATTGGCCGTAACTATGCGTTCCTGAGTAACGGCGGTTCGACGCTGTTCTTCAAAGACAAAAACTTCAATCCGTTTGCAACCGCAGGCGCCACCGGCCAGATGTTCAACGACATCTCTCCGGGCAATTTCGACGGCCCTGCTCTGGGCTTCATCGGCGGCGCAAAAATCCACAGTTCTCAGGCCACCGGTACGCCAATCAGCACGTCTCTGCCAAAAGGCACGCCTGCGTGGGGCACCGGCTGGAAAGAAGGGATGGAAGAATGGTACGGCCATTCGATGAAAATCAGCATCACCACCACCTGCCAGTCTTACCGCGACATTTATCTGGATCTCGATCCGAACTACAAAGATGAATACGGCTATCCGTTGCTGCGCATGACCTTCGACTGGAAGCAGAACGAGCTTAAATTGCAGCAATATCTGAAAGGCATCGTCGGCAATATCACCAAAGAGCTGAACCCGGACAGCTACAGCGAAAGCTTCCTGCCGATGGACGCGCACTTTGACCTGACCAAATACGTTTCCACGCACAATGTGGGCGGCGCGGTGATGGGCGATAACCCGAAAACCTCGGCGCTGAACAAGTTCCTGCAAAGCTGGGATGTGCATAACGTGTTTGTGCCGGGCGGTAACGCATTCCCGCAAAACTTCCAGGCCAACCCGACCGACACCATCGGGGCGATCACCCTGATGGCGGCGCAGGCGATTAAAGATCAGTACCTGAAAAACCCTGGTCCACTGGTTCAGGCATAAGCGGAGATGAACAGGATGAAACTCAAAAGTTTATTTATCGCTAATGCCCTGCTGCTGGGTGCGGGTTTTATGGCGAATGCGCAGGCGGAGACCAACACACAGGCCGGTAACGCGGCGCTGATCAAACAGGGCGAATATGTCGCGCGTCTGGGCGACTGCGGCGCATGCCATACGGTGGCGGGCAAACCGGCGTTTTCAGGCGGACTGGCGATCAATTCGAATCTGGGCACCATTTATTCGACCAACATTACGCCGGATAAGGAACACGGCATTGGCGGTTATACCGAAGCGCAGTTCTCGGATGCGGTGCGTAAAGGCGTTCTGCCGGACGGTACGCGTTTGTATCCGGCGATGCCTTATCCGGATTACGCCAAAATCAATGATGAAGATATGCACGTGCTTTACGTTTACTTTATGCAGGGCGTAAAACCGAGCGCGGAACAGCCACCGGAAACGGATCTGAGCTTTCCGTTCAGCCAGCGCTGGGGCATGCGTTTCTGGAACTGGGCGTTCGCGTCTGATAAGCCTTTCCAGCCCATCGGCGGCGCTTCTGTGCAGGTGAACCGTGGCGCGTATCTGGTGGAAAGTCTGGGGCACTGCGGCAGTTGCCATACTCCGCGCGGCTTCGGTATGAACGAGAAAGCGCTGGACAGCAGTGACTCTGATTTCCTGGCGGGCGGCAGTCTGAATAACTGGGACGTCCCTTCCCTGCGCGGCGTCGCGCACTGGAACGAGCAGGAAATCGTCGATTATCTGGGCAAAGGACGTAATGACAAAGCGGCGGTGGGCGGCGAGATGACGTCTGTGGTGGAAAACAGTACCGCACACATGACCGATGACGATCTGAAAGCCATTGCGGCGTACATCAAGTTCCTGGGCGGCAACCCGCCGGTTCCGGCAGAGGATACGCAGAAAGCCAGCGCGACCGAAGCCAAACTGACCGCGGCGAAAAACCTCAGCGAAGGCGAGCGTCTGTATCTGGATAACTGCGGTGCCTGCCACTTCGTGACCGGTAAAGGCGCACCGGGCGTGTTCCCGCAGCTGGATCAGGCCACGATTGTGAATGCCAAAGACCCGACCGGATTGATCCACACCATCCTCGCCGGAGCTCAGCAACCGTCCACCGCACGCGCACCGTCCACGCTGGCGATGCCGGGCTTTGCCAACCGTCTGACTGATGAAGAAGCGGCGCAACTGTCGACCTTTATCCGTCAGGGGTGGGGCAACAACGCACCGGCGGTGACGGCAAAAGATGTCAGTGAAGTCAGAAAAACGCTGACGAAGTAATCCCTTTTGTAAGCACAAACGGCTTTCCTCGCGGAAAGCCGTTTTTTTATACTCAATCATGCGGCTGGCGTTTCATGCAAATGGCGCCACAAAATTTTCCCTTCTGCATCCACCACAAATAACACCGTGGAATAACGCAGCGTTTCCGGCTGGCCGGGCAACTGCTGGCGTTCCTGATACGCGATTACCGCGCCTTTTTCACTTTCCGCAATCACCACCGGCTCTTCGACCTCAATCTTCAGTCCGCTTTTCGCGCCCCGCTGCGCCCTGAAAAACGCACACAATGCCGGATGGTCCAGCCGGTGGCCGGTGATCGTCACCATCGAATAGGCCGGACTAAAGCGCGCCAGCAGTTCATCACAAACCTGCTCGGGTGCGCCGGAGTCCGAAAACCAGCGCTGGATTAACTCATGCGCTTCAAACACTTCTTTCACAAAACAATTCATCTGCTCTCCTTTTGAAGTTCTCGCTGATTCAGTTCCTGCACAATTTCACGGCCAGGTAACCGCAGACACAGCAACACCGGAACAATAACGCTGACGGCAGCAAGAATGAACGCCAGCCTGAACGCCGATTGCGGAAGGTAAATCTGTAAAATATTGAGCATTACGCTGACCAGCGTCACGCCCAGACAAAAACTTAGCTGGCGGTTGATGTTCCAGAGCGCACTGGCATCAGCCAGTTTCTCCGTCTGAATATGTAAGAACGCGCCACTTTGCGCCGTGCTGCTGCACAAACTGCTGCCCGCTACCATCAGCGTGAACGCGGCAAACGGGAAAGATTCAAACGCCGGAACAACTGGCTCAGGCTTCATGGATTGCGCACAGCCGTTTGCCGCTGCCGATGAGCTGGCCGGTGACAAATACTCATCGAGAGAAGATACCTTTCCGGGTTTCCTCGCCTCCGGCCGTGACCGCCGACAGCGCATCGGCGTTATTAGCTTTTGCGCTCGCAGGAGCAGGCGTCGCGTTGCTGCCCGACTGGCTGGTGCAACCGGAAATCGACGCACAGCGTTTATGCTATTTGCTGCCCGATCACCGTTTCCCGCCGCAGGGTATTTTTGCGTTGTATCCCAACACCCGCCATGTGCCGGAGAAGGTAAGGCGCTTTATTGATTTTTTGCAAAAACAGATGGTGGAGTGATAAAACAATGACCCCTTAATAAGGGATAATCTTGTTTTCTTCCTGAGTCATCAGATTAATCAGTTTCGGATGTACATACAGTTTTTCACGCCCGACGGCTATTTCATGCAAAACGTTTATCTCACACAGTTGTTTAAGATACACCGATGCGGTCTGACGCCGGGCGATGCCCAGTTCAGTCAGGTTTGAGATCCGGCAATAAGGCTGTTCAAAAATAACCTGCACCAGTTCATGGCTGTAAATTTTGGGGAGAAAATCGCGGATGTGCCGGGTGGTAATGTCGATAAGTACCCGCACGGAGGCGATTTTCTCCGTCGTCCATTTAGAGGTTTCCTCAACAGCAGCCAGCATAAATAAAATCCACGGTTCCCACTCTCCTGACAACGTTATCCCACGAAGCAACTGATAGTAATCAGCTTTGTGAGCGACGATGTACCGGCTCAGGTAAAGGATTGGTAAAGTCAGCAACTCTTTTTCAAGCAGAAAGAGAATGTTGAGAATGCGACCTGTCCGACCATTTCCATCGGTAAAAGGATGTATCGCCTCAAACTGATAATGCAGAATCGCCATTTTTATCAGAGGATCCAACTCATCCTGCGTATGGATAAACGTCTCCCAGTTGCTCACCAACGTTCGTATATTCTCTTCACCAGCCGGAGGGGTATAAATCACTTTATGATCATGGCTTTTAAGCGTCGTTCCGGTCACTTTGCGAATATCCATCTCGCAATTTTTTAGCGTACTGCAAATTCCCACGGCCGTAGAAACACAAAGTGGGCGCTGAGACAGATGCCTGAATCCATCATAAAGAGCTGTACGATAGCGCAGTGCCTCTTTGGTCGCGTGGTCTGCCTGACTGTCTTCCTGCGAGAACTGAAACAAGCGATCAGAAGTGGTGACAATATTTTCAATTTCCGAGGAATCTTTTGCTTCGAGCAAAGGGATGAGGTTGATCAGCAATCCCTGATTTGGCAACAAATTTCCGGCTTGTTTCAGTTCCGCCAGAGCTGCTCTGGCTGTAATACAGGCTTTCAGGACAGGCATAGTTTCTACCTGCGAATGATCGGGAGGAAGCAGAGGGAGATAGTTATAAGGTTTTTCCGGATCCCATTTCATATGTCTATTAATCTCCTTTTTATCGACAGGTCTGCAAGATGTGTCGATAGCATAAACATATCGCTTAAACATGTCGACAAAATGGGTTTTTATCGACATGTTTTACTCGGGAACATAACATGTCTGACTTAATGACTACATAGTGGCAGATATATTGGCACAGTTTCCCGCTCAGACTAAGCTCTACAACAGCTAACAGAAGGAAAACGCTGACTATGATCCTCGAAACATCGCGGTTAATTCTCCGGCCTGTAGAGGCTGATGATATCGGTTCATTTTTCGCTATTTACGGCGATCCGCAGACAAATCTTTTTAATCCACGTGGCCCGATTAAAGACATGGCGGCGGCGAAGGAAAAACTCGGCGGCTGGTTACAGGAATGGCCCGAGCACGGTTTCGGACATTGGGCGATTACGCTGAGCCATCAGCCAGATGACATTATCGGTTTTGGAGGTCTGGGGGTCCGTGAAGGTTACGAGAATCACCGGGTGTTTCTCGGTTATCGCTTTGCGACCAGCGCGTGGGGAAAAGGGCTGGCAACGGAATTTGCCAGCGCAGCGCTTAACGCCGGTTTTGAGAAACTGGGCATTAAGCGGATTTCTGCCACCGTGCGCGAAAACCATCTGGCGTCGCAGCGCGTACTGGAGAAAATCGGCATGCAGAAAGTCGGTTTTGAAGGTGATCCGGTACACGGTGTCGGGAGCTATCTTTACCGGCAGACAGATCACCGCACAATCCGCTGATCGTCAAAATCAGCAGGTGGCCAGCGCGTCAACGTCGCCTGCGGTGATCAGCGCCAGATGGGCGGAAACCTTCTCAACCGGCCAGTTCCACCAGGCGATCTGCTCCAGGCGTGCGATTGTCTCACTGTCGAAACGGTATCTGATGACCTTAGCAGGATTACCTCCCACGATGGCGTAAGCAGGGACATCGCCGGTGACCACCGATTTCGATGAAACAATGGCGCCGTTCCCGACCTTAACGCCGGGCATAAACAGGGCTTCATAGCCAATCCAGACGTCATGCCCGATCACCGTATCGCCTTTAAAAGGCAGGTCTTCTGCCGCTGGCGTCACCTTTTCCCATCCGTTGCCAAAAATTTGAAACGGATAGGTCGAAATGCCCGAGAGCTTGTGATTCGCCCCGTTCATGATGAATTTCACCCCGCGGGCCAGGGCACAGAACTTTCCAATCACCAGCTTATCGCCAATAAACGGAAAGTGATAAAGCACGTTGCGCTCGAAATCTTCTGAATCAACGGGATCGTCGTAGTAGGTGTAGTCGCCAATAATAATATCGGGATTGCTGACGGTGTTTTTGATGAAGCAGATCTGAGGAAAACCAGCCATCGGATGCTTGTTATCGGGGGACGGACCCAACATGTTATCTCCTTATATAAATGACCCGGCGGGACAGGACGCTGCCCCCCACTAAGAGTCATGGTGCCAGCACTCTATTTTAGAGGATAATCGCGGGTAATCGATTCACTATTCAGGAAATCAGCGAATGACACAGCAACCCGCACCAGAAGACTATTACACGGAAAAATACGGCCTGACCCGTACCCATTCAGAAATTATCAACGCGGTTAATTACGTTCAGCCGGGTAAAGCGCTGGATTTAGGCTGCGGAAGCGGGCGTAACTCACTGTATCTGAATCTGAAAGGCTTTGATGTCACCGGTTGGGACAATAACCCGATGAGCGTGGCGAAAGTGAATGACATTATTGCGGCTGAATCTCTGCAACACATCAGTATCAGCGAGCAGGACCTGAACACGCACCGTTTCAGCGGCGAATATGATTTCATTTTCTCCACCGTGGTGATGATGTTCCTGGAACGAAACAGCATTCCGCACATCATCAGAGACATGCACGCGGCGACCAGGCCCGGCGGCTACAACCTGATTGTCGCGGCCATGGACAGCCCGGATTATCCGTGTCCGCTGCCTTTCCCGTTTACCTTCAAACCGGAAGAGTTGCGTAATTATTACGAAGGCTGGGAAATCGTGAAATACAACGAAGACGTCGGCGAGCTACATAAACGCGACGAAAACGGTAACCGTTACAAACTGCGGTTTGCCACATTGCTGGCGAAAAAACGTTAATTAAGCATTAAAACGTTTATTGCCAATAAAGAGCCGATAGAGAAATCTCCGGCTCTTTTTTATTTCCGTCTACGCTCAGCAATTCAGGACTTTCGTTAACCTGTTTCACTCTGCCCACGACGTGAACAATCTTGCCAGAATGTCAAAGTGTGTGTGATAATACGTCGCGTTATTTACGACAAAAACAACGTAAAATCAAATTGTTAAGGTTTTGGCGGCTGTTGAGCGATGCGTAACGGAGCATCCGGACATGGCTTCTATCTTTCGTTTACTGCCGCAGCGGCAACATTCAGAGACATCTATGAACTGGGACGTAATGAAGTGGTTAATTGGTATTTATCTGGGCTGTTTTTTGGGACTCCTCAAAATGGCCTATTCAGATCCCAAGTTCTACCTTGATTATATTGATAAAAAATTCTCGTACGTCTGTTATACCTGTTTCATTGTCTGCGGTGCGCTATGGGCAGGGCTCTTTTTGTCCCGGGGTTATGTCATGGACAACATTGATTTAATTTCTGAACAGCAGACATTAATAGATAAAGAATATAATTACGTCACTTCTTATCTGCTTTCCATGATCATCGGCTCCGGAATTTCGTTCGCGGCCAGCATTCTGTTTATCGACATTGCCCGCAAAAAAATCGCAGCGTCCGGCGAGGCATAACGCCCGCCCGCCTGCTTCGGGAATAGATTCAATAATATGAGCTATCATTAGGGTTTAACTGATGAGGGCTCATACATGACTTCAGTTGCCAGTCTCACCGGCGGGATAATATTCATACTCATCGGGATTGTGATGATCTGGATACTGTTCCGAAACCACCGAAGCAAGACCAACAACAAGTTGCTGACTCCCGGCAACTGCTTACTCGCTGCTCTGACGGTCGTCTCGTTCATTATCGCCATCATATTCCTGAGCAGTTCATCGTAGATTCCGCTTCAGAAACGCAAAAAGGCCGCCTGATGGCGGCCTTCTCATTAATTTTTACCCCACCCGGCGCTTATCTCCGGCACTCTCATTGGCTTAGCTCTTGAAGGGGCGAACTCATCTTCTCAGATTCCTCCTACTAGTATTTAACAATAATTGCCATTTTGACTATTAGCCTGATAACAAATGATTTTGAAGATGTGCTGCGCCTGAGTAACTGCTACGAACAATGTGAGCACGTTATTCGTGTTTTTATCATTATGTGCGGCAGCATTTTGAGATTCTGAGTTGAAGTGAAGCAACTGTAGGACGAAACCAAAGTATTAGCGCAAGACGAATCACGGCCTTCGGAGGTTTTGAGTTGTTTTGCGCTAAATTTTTGCCCCATACCCCATACAATGCTCCATCCACTTTCAGAACACCACTGTGTCATCGACCACTTCATCACCAAATGAGATGAACCACTTGTCTATGGTCGATTCAAGGCCGCGCCGGATTATGGTTATCAATCGCCAGAGCTCAACCTCTCCATCAACCCTAGCAAGCAGCCGGTGACCGTCTACTGGTTTAATGGCCGTATCGATAATCAGCATCGCCCCTGAATTGATGCCTTCTCCGAGATATCGCTCAACAACATGCAGCCTGGATGATTCCCGTCCGAACCGGCATATTTTATTGAGGTCAATCCCTGCCTCTACGTAGTCAGTTGCTGGTGATGGAAATCCCATAGACTCCTCCTACCTCACATAGCCCATGTTAACCAAGAAATAGCGCTTATCTTCTCCGTGACAGTCTGTGTAATCACGAAAGAACGACTGATGTTTCTCTATCCAATCGCTAGCCTCATCCAGTGTCCAGAAGTGGTTTACCTTTGCTAATTCCTGCACAAAGCGGGCTGTGGTCACCTCCTTCCCGCGTTTAGGGTCGATTGTGATGCTCCTGACGAAAGCCCTTTTATGTCGTAATACTTAGCAATAATCACCCAACAAAATACTGTTCATAAATACAGAATGATCATGAGGATTTTATCTTGTGAAGGGCGTGGTGAGAGAAAAATCTTAGTAGGCTGATCTGCAAAGCAATAAAAAACCCCACCTGAGCGAGGTTGAGTGATTAGCCTACAAAGCAAAAACCCTCCGATGATTGGCTCTAAAGTGTATGATGTGAGAAATTTCATAAAAACATTTGTGAGGAAAGTATGATCAATTCCTTGATAGCTTGGCTCGTAAGGATAGTTGCCGTAGGTTGCACTTATATATTGATACTGGGTTCTCAAGTGACAGTATCTTCATGATAACCGTAGAAGGTGTAATGATATTTATCTGGGGACAGATGGAATATAACTTTTATAGAGAATCAAAGAAAAGATAACTTTCTCCAAAGATAAATTATATATGAGATATGACATGTCATCGAAATTTAAACATCTGGTTGGGCTGAGAGGCATCGCCTCATTCGTTGTAATGATGGCTCATATGCAAATGCTATGGAGTGTTGCAGTCTCAAGGGGTGGAGTATTTGATGAAAACAATGCCGTTTGGGAAGTATACAACACTATTTTCAATGGAAACTTTTCTGTTTGCATTTTCTTTGTTTTAAGTGGATATGTTGTTCTCCTGGGATTTTATAACAAAAAAGATTCAAAATACCTAATATCATCGGCAATAAAGAGATACTTTAGACTTACTCCCGTCCCTCTTGCTGCAGTTGTAATAGCTTGGACTGTATATTCAACTGTTGGATTTCACAACAAGGAAGCGAGCCAGCTAATGGGCGGGATAGCTTGGTTTTCTAACCCATATAGTTTTCATCTTGAACTTCCATCTGCTTTATATCAGGGGCTTGTAGGGATATATCATGGAGAGTTTAATTTTGATGGGGCGCTGTGGACAATTCAGATAGAGTTATTCGGCTCTATTGCATTATTCATTATAACTTATTTCATATGGGATAAAGGTTATTTTGTTTTCGCTAACTTGCTATTAAGTTTGATGGCAATAATCCTATTAGGAAACTATGGGCTTTATTTTTGTTTATTTTTAGTAGGTGGTTCATTTTGCAGAAAAACTAGTTTCAATTTGAACCCTTGCTGGGCATTCCTTGGATTGGCTCTGGGCATTCAGAACGACGGATGGACTATAACAGCTCTCATGCAGCAGTACCTACCAAGTAATATTACAGCTTCTGTTCTATGTCACGTGCTTGGCGCAATTATAATCTTTTACTCTATAAACTCTTCTAAAAAATTAATGGATTTTTTAAGCTCGAAACCATTTTCCTTCCTAGGTGATATTTCATTTAGCTTGTATGCAATACACTTAATCGTTTTATTTAGCGCAGGCTCGTATGTTTTTGTAATTCTACACCCTATTATTGGAGCTAATGTGTCAGCATTTATTGCGATGTTTACAACAATCATTTCCACCATCTTTATTTCTGTATTAATGACTGAAACAATAGATCATTACAGCCAAAGGCTAGCTAATAAAGTTGGCAGTATGGTTTATTAGATAATGCGGGTAGAGCTTAAGGTTGATGCAGTGGCATTTCCATCATTCAATTGCATCAACTCCACACTGTATTATTCAGCATTCACAGATGTGCCACCTGCACAGCCTCCACAAGAATGCGCTCCGGAGTCTTCTTCATAAGATAATGCCCCTCCAATAATAACCGAACGCAGCAAGGCACGTCCCGCCAAATACAACGCCTCGTGTGGCCACTTGCACCGATTGACCGTTGGATGAAATAACAGTGGAAGTAGGCTCGACACCTCCTGCTACACCACCAGTCGTCGCCCCCATCCGCCGCCAGATCAGATCTGTAACACAAAGAAAAATTTATGAGGGTTTCTTGTGTGGCACGTTGTTGCTACAATCTTGATACAAAGCTTAAAGGTATAATTTCATGCAAAGACTTAAAGGACTTGATGGCATTAGGGGGGTGTTAGCGTTAGTTGTAGCCCTAGCCCATGCCCTCGGGCATTTTACAGGATGGAAGTCAGGTATAAATCCGATACATAACACGTCTTTTGCTGTAGATGTATTCTTTGTTTTATCTGGAATTGTACTATTTCATGTTTACAGCGAGTCTATTCAAAATAAAGAATTAAACTTTGTTTGTTTCTTTAAAAAAAGAGTATTGCGACTTTATCCAATGCATTTAGTCGCGAACATTCTTATACCAATTTCACTTTTCATTAGCTCAGGTGTTTTTTATCCTGACTGGATAGGGAATGTCACGTTTGCAAACATTATAGGCGACAATCTGCTTTTAAATTCAATGAATGTTGGATTCGATTTTTCAAGTAATCAACCAAGTTGGTCTATATCAATTGAACTGTATATAGGCACACTACTGGCATTCACATGCTGCAAGTATAAATTTGCTCCGATACTTTTTGCATTCCTGTCAATTGCACTAGCAATATTTTTCAAGATACACCCTAAAGATATAAACGAAAACAAGGATATATTGGTTAACGGTGGTATAGTAAGGTGCCTATTTAGCATGTCATCGGGAGTCTTCGTTTACTCCATCATAAGAAAAAACCTTAACATATTCCAAAGGCACCCAATTACTACGGGGCTTATTGGAATTGGTGGCTTCTGGTTTATGGTGGCTACTATATACAACATCAACCTATCAATGACGGAGTATTACTTTGTAGTTTTAATAACTTCCATTGCTGTTTCCTTAGTCGGGTTGATTGGATTTAATTCATTAAAGTTTCTTGATTCTGGGTTCTTTAGTATGCTTGGAAGGCGTTCGTTTTCAATTTACCTATTGCATACTCCAATTCTGTACCTCCTACTTGGATTAAAGACAGTAAATAACACCTACAATGTCGCTGTAGCAATTGCTGCGATAATACTGACCGTCATTGTTTCAGGATATACTTCCAAATATATTGAGAATCCCTTTATCAAAGTCTCTCACAAACTAAAACAAAGCCCTCTATGAGGGCTGTTCTGGCCATGCCATCTCCTGAATATTATTTGTGTTTACCCTATTAAGCAATACAACATATTTCTTCCAAGCTAAAAAAGTTGAGTTTTCAGCTTGGATCGCCACAGGTTTAACAGACACCTCAGAGTCATTTAAGATGACTTAAAGAGAGGTGCCCATGAGCGGTAAGCGTTATCCCGAAGAGTTTAAAATTGAAGCAGTCAAACAGGTTGTTGATCGCGGTTATTCTGTTTCCAGCGTTGCAACACGTCTTGATATCACCACCCACAGCCTTTACGCCTGGATAAAGAAGTACGGTCCGGATTCTTCCACTAATCAAGAACAGTCAGATGCTCAGGCTGAGATCCGCCGTCTCCAGAAAGAGCTCAAGCGGGTTACCGACGAACGGGACATATTAAAAAAAGCCGCGGCGTAATCCCCAATAACAGGTGCTGGTTCACGCGGATCAGGACAGTCAGTACACAAGCCATGAGTGGCAGTCGTTCCTGAAATCACACGGCCTGGAGGGCAGCATGAGTCGTCGCGGTAACTGCCACGATAATGCTGTTGCAGAAAGCTTTTTCCAGTTATTGAAACGCGAGCGGATAAAAAAGAGATCTACGGAACGCGGGAAGAAGCCCGCAGTGATATTTCTGATTACATCGAAATGTTTTATAACAGTAAGCGTCGGCATGGTTCTAGCTATCAGATGTCACCGACAGAATATGAAAACCCGTATTATCAACGGCTCGGAAGTGTCTAGATTACCCGTGGCGATTCATATGCGAAGCAAAGAACTGACATTTGCACTTTTGTCTTCAACCCTTCAGTGACCGGGATTCGCCAGTCAAAAAGCATTTGCTACATACCGGGATCCATTGCTGCATCATGGAACACTCTGTTAAAACGAGCTGGCATCCGGCACAGAAAAGCATATGAGTCCCGACATACATTCGCATGTTGGGCACTGAGTGCGGGAGCTAACCCAAGTTTCATTGCCAGCCAGATGGGTCACACAAATGCGCAGATGGTATTCAGCGTTTATGGAAAATGGATGGCTGAACAAAATGGCGACCAAATCGCCATCCTGAATCAGAATTTCGACTTCAATGCCCCACAGATGCCCCATAAGAAACTGGCCGGAATAGAATAATAAACTATTACAGCCAGTTACCTATCTCTCAGTGTTTTATCATCACATGCCTGATCGCCGTGTAGTCTTCCAGTCCGTACATCGACATGTCTTTGCCGTAGCCGGATTGTTTCTGGCCGCCGTGTGGCATTTCACTGACCAGCATGAAGTGCGTATTCACCCAGGTACAACCATATTGCAGGCGGGCGCTAAGACGATGCGCGCGACCGATGTTTTGCGTCCAGACGGAAGAGGCCAGCCCATAGTTCGATTCGTTTGCCCAGTCCAGAACCTGATCTTCGGTGTCGAATTCGGTGATGCTGACCACCGGTCCGAATACTTCTTGCTGAACGATTTCATCTTCCTGCCGCGCCCCCGCCAGAACGGTGGGCTGGAAGTAATACCCTTCGCCGGAGACGCGTTCGCCGCCGGTCACGACCTCAATATGTGGCACTTGTTTTGCGCGCAGTACAAAACCTTCGACACGTTCGAGATGCGCCGCAGAAACCAGCGGGCCCATTTCGCTGTTTTCATCAGTGCCTAATTTCAGCGTGGAAACCGCTTCGCCCAGCGCCGCGACCAGCCGGGCATAAACCCCTTTCTGCGCGTAAATGCGGCAGGCGGCGGTACAGTCTTGCCCGGCGTTGTAGAAGCCAAACGTGCGTACGCCTTCAACTACCTTATCGATATCCGCGTCATCAAACACAATCACCGGCGCTTTGCCGCCGAGTTCCATGTGGGTACGTTTGATACCGCTGGTGGCTTGCGCAACAATCCTTTCGCCCGTCGCGACCGAACCGGTCAGGGAGATCATGCGCACTTTATCGTGATGTGTCAGCGCGTTACCCACCGTCTGACCGTCACCAAACAGCACGTTCAGCACGCCCGCCGGAAAAAGATCTTGTGCCAGTTCGCCCAGCTTCAGCGCCGTCAGTGGCGTGATTTCAGACGGTTTGATCACCACACAGTTGCCCGCCGCCAGTGCGGGCGCGATTTTCCACGCTGCCATCATCAGCGGATAGTTCCACGGCGCGATAGACGCTACCACGCCCAGCGGGTCGCGGCGGATCATGGAGGTATGTCCGGTCAGATACTCGCCACTCGCCAGCCCGTTCAGACAACGGCTGGCACCGGCAAAGTAACGGAACACGTCGGCTACCGCCGGAATTTCATCACCCAGCGCCAGATGATAAGGTTTACCGCAGTTCAGCGATTCGAGTTCCGCGAGGGCTTCAGCACTGGCTTCGATACGATCGGCCAGCGCCAGTAACAACTCAGAACGGCTTTTCGGCGTGGTCTGCCCCCAGCCGGTAAATGCGCGGTGCGCCATATCGACGGCCTGTTTGGTCTGCTGTTCGCTGGCCTGCGCCAGGCGCACAATTTCCTGTCCGTTATGCGGGTTGAAAACCGGCAATGACGTCCCTTCTCCGGCAACCAGCTCACCATTAATCAGCATGTTCGTTTGCATCATTTTTCCTTATTATTTGCCGTCACCGGCCACATCAGACCCGTTTCTTGTCAGATACCACGCCCCTAAAATCGGGAACATGGTCAGTACCATCAGGCTCAGTGCGACGACGTTCGTCACCGGCACTTCGCGTGGCCTGCCCAGCTGGTTGAGAAGCCAGATAGGCAATGTCCGTTCGTGACCGGCGGTGAATGTCGTCACAATGATTTCATCGAAAGACAGTGCGAACGCAAGCATTCCGCCCGCCAGCAGCGCCGTGCTGAGGTTGGGCAAAATGATGTAGCGGAAGGTCTGCCAGCCGTCGGCCCCGAGATCCATAGACGCTTCAATCAGGCTGTGGGTGATCCGCCGGAACCGCGCGATGACGTTGTTATAAACAATCACCATGCAGAACGTGGCGTGACCGATAACAATGGTCAGCATGCCCGGTTCGATCTGCGCGGCGTGAAAGGCGTTGAGCAGCGCCAGCCCGGTGATGATCCCCGGCAGCGCGATCGGCAACATGAACAATAATGTGATGCTGTTTTTGCCGTAGAAATCGCGCCGGTACAGCGCCGCCGCTGCCAGCGTGCCGAGCACCATCGCAATCACCGTGGCGTAACAGGCGATTTGCACCGAGAGCCAGACGGCGTCGAGAATGTCGTGACGCCCTGCCGCCACAGCGAACCAGTGCAACGTGAAGCCTTTCGGCGGAAAACTGAACGCCGCGTCTTCGGTGTTAAAGGCGTAAATCGCGATGATCAGCAGCGGGAAATGCAGGAAAACCAGCCCGCCCCACGCGGAAAGTTTCAGTAACCAGGGTGCGCGTTTAGAGTGCATCGAAAGCTCCCAGTCGTTTAACCATCGACAGATAAAGCGCGATCAGCACGATAGGCACCAGCGTAAACGCGGCGGCCATCGGCATGTTGCCGATCGAACCTTGTTGTGAATACACCATATTGCCGATGTAATACCCCGGCGGCCCCACCAGTTGCGGGATGATGTAATCGCCCAGCGTCAGCGAGAAAGTGAAAATCGACCCGGCGGCAATGCCCGGCACGGCCAGCGGAAAAATCACGTAGCGCAAGGTTTGCCACGGCTTAGCGCCTAAATCTTCCGATGCCTGGATCAGCGACGGCGGCAGGCGTTCCAGCGCGGCCTGAATCGGCAAAATCATAAACGGCAGCCAGATGTAGACGAAGACCCAGAAGCGCCCCATCCCGGACGTCGATAACGTGTTACCGCCAATTCCCGGCAGGCTCAGCACCGCCGTCAGCAGCGGTTCCAGCCCGAGATGCTCCAGGAACCATTGCAGCACGCCGCCTTTGGAAAGCAGCAGCGTCCATGCGTACGCTTTGACGATATAGCTCGCCCACATCGGCATCATAATGGCGATATAAAAGAACGCCTTTTTCTTGCCAGTGATGTAGCGCGCCATGTAATACGCAATCGGAAACGCCAGCACCGCGCTGAAAAATGACACCAGCAGCGCCATCGTCACGGTGCGGATAATGATGTCGGCATTCACCGGATCAAACAGCGCCTGCAAGTTAGCCAGCGTCAGCGTGTTGGACACCGTCATGGTGAAGTCGTCGAACGTATAAAAACCCTGCCACAACAACGCAAACAGCGAACCTAAATACACCGCACCGAACCACAGCAGCGGCGGCACCAGCAGCAGCGCCAGATAAAATCCGGGGCGACGATGCAGGAATGTCACCAGCGCCCGGCCACGCCGCGATCGCTTCTCGTAAGGAGTCATGCTGATATCCATCGTTTAACCCTCAACCAGCGCCACCATGGCATCTTTGTCCCAACAGGCCACCACCGGTTGCCCCTGACGGAAGGTGTTTTTCGCGCTGACCGGAAGGTTATTTGCCTCACTGACAAACAGCTTTTCACCGCCTTCGAGCGCCAGTTCGTAGCGCGTTGCGGCGCCCTGGAAATGAATATCTTTGAGGATGGCGCTGACCTGAACCGAATCCGTTCCGGCCGCCGGTTGCGGCGTCAGGCGGATATGTTCAGGGCGGATGGAACGGCTGCCGGGAAGGCCGGTGAGCTTCAGGGAAAGTTCGGAAGTCAGCACGTTTGCGGTGCCGACAAACTGCGCGACAAATGCGGTGCGCGGGTTGAGATACAGCTCGCGCGGCGTATCGACCTGTTCGATGCGGCCATTGTTAAACACCGCGACACGGTCCGACATCGACAGCGCTTCGCTCTGATCGTGGGTAACAAAAATAAAGGTGATGCCCAGCTCACGCTGTAGCTTTTTCAACTCACCCTGCATCTGCTCACGCAGTTTGAGATCCAGCGCGCCAAGCGGTTCATCGAGCAACAGTACGCTCGGCTGATTCACCAGTGCCCGAGCCAGCGCCACGCGCTGACGCTGACCGCCGGACAAAAATGCCGGTTTCCGGGCAGCGGTAAAACCGAGCGCCACGCGTTCCAGCGCTTCCATCGCCTTGTGCGTTCGCTCCTTTTTCCCCACGCCTTTGACCATGAGGCCATAAGCAACATTCTCGAGCACCGTCATGTGCGGAAACAGCGCGTAATCCTGGAAAACGGTGTTCACGTCACGCTCATACGGCGCAAGCTGCGACGCTTCCTGCCCGTGAATGCGGATGGATCCTGATGTCAGCGTTTCAAAACCTGCGATCAGCCGCAGGCAAGTGGTTTTCCCCGAGCCCGAAGGCCCGAGCATAGAAAAGAACTCGCCGTCCTGAATATCAATCGACACATTATCGACGGCTTTGGTTTCCCCGAATATTCGGGAAACATTGATAAATTGTACGGCGGCCATAGTCAGCTCCTGTAAATTGACAGTGATTAACGACCACCCATGATCGAAATATAATCCTGAGTCCAGCGTGAATAGGAGACGTACTTACCGTTCTCCGACTGCGGCGTTTTCCAGAATGAAATTGAGGCGAATTTGTCGAAGCCGTTGGTCTGACAGCCTTCTGCGCCTAACAACGGGCTGGCTTTACATCCGGCGGGCACCGCAGGTACGGAACCAAACCAGGCGGCGACGTCGCCCTGCACTTTCGGCTCCAGCGACCAGTTCATCCATTGATACGCGCAGTTCGGATGTTCGGAATCAGCGGCTAACATGGTGGTATCCGCCCAGCCGGTGACACCTTCTTTCGGGAACACCGTGGCAATCGGCTGCTTCTCACCTTTCAGGGAGTTGGCCTGATACGGCCATGAAGAACTGGCAACAACACCTTCGTTTTTGAAATCGCTCATCTGCACAGACGCATCGTGCCAGTAACGGTGGATCAGCGGATGCTGGGCGCGCAGCAGTTTCAGCACGGCCTGATACTGGGTTTCGTTGAGCTGATACGGATCGTCGATTTTCAGATCCGGCTGGGTACTTTTCAGATACAGCGCGGCATCCGCGATGGCGATCGGGCCGTCATAGGCCTGCACGCGTCCCTGATTGGGTTTGCCGTCAGGCAGATTTTGCGGAACGAAAATGACCGCCCAGCTGTCCGGCGGCGTCGGGAAGGTTTTCGTGTTATACATCAGCAGGTTTGGCCCCCACTGATAGGGCGTACCGTACACTTTCCCGCCAACGTTAAACCATGCACCCTTCGTCAGACGCGGGTCGATACTCTTCCAGTTCGGGATAAGCGCCGGATTAATCGGCTGTACGCGTTTACCGTAAATCAGGCGTAATGACGCATCGCCGGACGCCGTCACCAGGTCATAGCCGCCTTTCGCCATCAGGCTGACCATTTCATCGGACGTTGCCGCGGTTTTCACGTTCACCTTGCAGCTGGTTTGCTTTTCAAACCGGGTCACCCAGTCGTAATTTTTGTCGCTTTCACCGCGCTCGATATACCCCGGCCAGGCCACAATATTTAACTGACCTTCGCCTTTACCAATACTTGCCGGTGTTTCCGCGGCCAGAGCGGTATTTAAAAAACTCAGCAGGCCCAAACAAATAGCAGATAGCTTTTTCATCGGTTACTCCTGTCCTGTCGTCATTGATATGTTTTTAGAATTGTGGTTTGAACTTCGCCATGATGTGTCTGACTACGCTGTAATCCTGTAATGAATAACTGGAAAGATCGTTGCCGTACCCGGAGCGTTTTAATCCGCCATGGGGCATTTCGCTGACTAAAGAAAAGTGGGTATTAATCCAGGTAGTGCCGTACTGCAGGTGGGAAGAGATTTGCATTGCAAGGTCGATATTTTGTGTCCAGACCGACGATGCCAGTCCGTATTCTGATTCGTTTGCCCAGCTGACGACCTGCGCAATAGTGTCGAACCGCGTGACGCTCACGACCGGCCCGAACACTTCGCGCTGTACGATTTCATCACTTTGCACACAGCCTGCCAGCAACGTCGGCTGGTAATAAAAACCGGGGCCGGAATGCGACGCCGCGCCGGTAATACGCTCGATGTGCGGCTGGCTCAGCGCCCGCTCTACAAAACTCGACACGCGATCCCGCTGGCGGCTGCTGATGAGCGGCCCCATAAAGTTTTCGCTGTCGTTTTTGCGCGCGAAAGATAACTGCGAGACTGCCTCGCCCAGTTTTTCTACCAGACGTTCATAAATTCCGGCCTGCGCATAGACGCGGCAGGCGGACGTACAATCCTGCCCCGCGTTGTAATACCCCCACCTGCTGACCGCCTCCACCACATCGTCAATATCGGCGTCATTACACACAATCACCGGCGCTTTACCGCCCAGTTCCAGATGCGTGCGTTTCACGGTTTTGACCGCGGCCTGAAGGATGCGCTGGCCGGTGACGATATCGCCGGTCAGGGAAATCAGGCGAACATGCGGATGGCTGACCAGCGCATTACCGACGCCCTCGCCGCTGCCGGTGATCACGTTCAGCACGCCGGGTGGCAGGATTTCCTGTAAAGCCGGCAGCAGCGCAAGAATGGTCAGCGGCGTATGTTCAGAAGGTTTAAAAACAACGGTATTTCCCGCGGCCAGCGCGGGGGCAATTTTCCACGCCGACATCATCAGCGGGTAATTCCACGGCGCAATCGAGGCCACGACGCCCAGCGGATCGCGACGAACCATTGACGTGTGGCCGGGCAGATATTCACCGGAAAGCTGCCCCTGCTGACACCGGATCGCACCGGCAAAAAAACGGAAAACATCCACGGCGGCGGGCAGATCGTCATTGAGCGCCTGATGCAGCGGTTTACCGCAGTTCAGGGCTTCGAGACGCGCCAGCTGAGGCGCGTGCTTTTCAATAGCATCGGCAATACGCAACAGGATCGTGGCACGTTCGGCGGGCGTGGTACGTGACCAGCGGATAAATGCCTGACTGGCGGCGTTAACAGCCATATCCACCTGCGCCAGTGACGTTTCCGCCACTTCTGCAATCACTTCGCCAGTGGCGGGATTATAAATACTCTGCGTTGCGCCCTCGCCATGCAGAAGGTCGCCGTTGATCGCGTGTTTATCAGAGAAACTGGCAACAAATTCTGCATCTGACATCGTACTGGCCCTCAGAGAAGTCAGTCATCGTGAATTAACAAAAATGTTATTTTTTAGTAACAATTCGTCTATTCACATTAGGTAATTTCTCTGAGGGCAACAAATAGCAATTACTGAAGGCTGCGTTCGGAAAAAACGAATGCTCCGTTAAGCAGGGCGGCGCTTGGCGCTGTTTTCGCGCGCAATGGTGAGAAACGGCGTCACCAGTTCCGGCCGCGCACTGCCGCGCCGCCAGGCCAGCCCGATATCCAGCGGTTCGATGGAATCCTCCAGTTTACTGGCTTCGATCATATTGCCTTCCAGCGACCACGCGCGGTACGCCATGTCCGGCTGAACGGACACGCCAAGCCCCGCTGCGACCAGGCTGCGCACGGCTTCGGTCGAGGCGGTTTTCATTGCGATATTCGGTTTTAGTCCCGCCCGTGCCCACAGCCGCTGCGCGTGCTTTTCCATTTCATCCACATTGAGCTGGATCAGTGGTTCGTCAGCGATATCGGCCAGCGAAATGCTTTCGCGCTCCAGCAGCGGATGCAGCGGCGGCAGCCATAAGCGATAAGAGGAGTGGGTCAGAACTTCGGTCTGAAGCGCATCGCGGTCTTCAAGATTTGAGAGGATCAGCACACCAATGTCGATCTCGCCGCTGACCAGCAGATGCTCGATGTACTGGCGCTCATCCTCGACGACTTTCACCTCGACATTCGGGTAATAGGCGTTGAACTGCTTGAGTAAATCCACCAGAAAATAGCCGGCCACCAGGCTGGTGACGCCCAGTGTGATTTGCCCGGTCACGCTTTCGGTTCCCAGCTGCAGGCTGCGTTTGGCGTTATCGACGGTTGCGAGGATCAGATACGACTGGCGCAAAAACTGGTGCCCCTGATGCGTCAGCGTCATCCCTTTGGCATGGCGGTCAAACAGACGCGCCTCTGTTTCCGTCTCAAGTTGTTGAATCGCCTGTGTCAGCGAGGACTGCGAAACAAAAGAGGCCTGTGCAGCGGCCGATATCGATCCGGTTTCAGCAACGGCAATAAAATGGCGGATCTGGCGTAACGTCAACATAGCGCGATCAGGACCTCTACATATAATCGAATACAGTCGCTCAGCATTCGGTTTAAGGGAATGATCAAGTAATGGCAGGCGGCGGATTTTTGTCAAACCGGGGAGCGGGGTTTTGCGAGACGTGCGGGAGAATGGGAAACTTACTTTGCAAGCAGTCTTTAAAAGAACCATATCCAGACCGTAAAACTTGGCGGAGAAATTAAACATGCAAATACAGACTATCAGCTCCGTAAAGAAGCATGCTGCTGTACCTGATTTATTACAACCGATACTGGTCACTCAGAATGGTGAACCGGCTTACGAGATTGAATCCTTTGAAGACAGACAAAAAAGGGATGAAACCATTGTTTTACTCAAGCTGCTTACGCTGGCAGAAAATGATAAAGCAGAAGGCCGGACATTCACGAGAGAACAGTTGTTAGCAGATCTTGCCAGATGAATCTCTCATCTGATCTGCTGATTATTGGGATCAATTTATGTCTGCAACAAAAAGTAAAATTACGATTGAGTACCTGTAAACAGTAGAATTGTCTATTGATGAAATTGCGTCGTTCCAGACTTCACAGGGAAACGATGCGCTAAAAAACATCAACGCAGTGTTGGATGAGTTTGAAGCAAAAGTGAAAATTTTTCCTTTATCCTGCCCGGTTGCACCCGATCTCGCCGCGCTGGGTATCATCAAATATCGCGAATGTAATACATTGAATGCCTACCGCATCATTTATACCTATGATGAACCAGCAAACCTTATCTCCGTGTACGTGCTTCTTTCTCAGCGGCAAAATGTTCAGGAACTGTTGTTCAAAAAGTTGATCATGGGTTAACAACAGAAAAGCCACGCAAACTTCGCGTGGCTTTCAGATTCAAAACTTCAGTCTTTCATCAATTTTCCAGCTGATAAGTCAGCGTGATTTCCGCGTTCAGCACCTGAGAAACCGGGCAACCGGCTTTGGCTTTTTTGATGATTTCGTCAAATTTGTCTTTATCGATACCCGGCAGCTTGATTTTGCTGTCGAGCGCAATCTTAGTGATGGCAAATCCGCCGTCCACTTTATCCAGTGACACGTCCGCAACGGTATCGATGCTTTCTGGCGTGTGCCCTGCTTCGCCGAGCATCAGCGATAACGCCATCGAGAAGCACGCGGAATGCGCAGCACCAATCAGTTCTTCGGGATTGGTACCGACTTTGCCTTCAAAGCGGGTGTTAAATCCGTACGGCTGATCCTTCAGGGCCCCACTTTCAGACGAGATGTAACCTTTACCGTGTTTAATATCGCCTTCCCAGTGTGCCGAACCTTTCTTATGAATGGTCATGTTTTTCCTCCGTTTTGTATTACATTGGCTATAAGTATAGCTTTAACGCTGTAATTCGCGAGGATCGCCTGGTTATGCGTCTTTAACGCGGTTTTTCGCAAAGTACGGCATTCATTCACCCTCACAAAAAAATAGAGAGGAAAACATGTTTAAACCTCAGGATCTGGTTCAGTCAAAAACCGGCGGACCGCAAATGATTGTGCTGCGCGTGGAAGGCGAAACGTTATGGTGCGCGCGCACGGATGATTTTTCAAAAAAAGAGATCGAAGTGAGCGCTGATTCCGTAAATCTGTATCACTTAGACGGTGATTTCGGCGTCTGCTGAAAACCTTTTTTGATTTTGCAGATACAAAAAATCCTGAGATTGCAAAATCTCAGGATTCAATGATTACTTATCCGTGACTGTATACTTACCAGCCTTTTACCGCGTCACCGTGATAGATGGCGTCCGCCGCTTTAACTGTTGCATCAGTCTGATAAGCTTCAACCAGTTCTTTTACAGCCTGACTGTCTTTGTTATCTTCCCGCGCCACAATAATGTTCACGTAAGGCGAATCTTTGTCTTCCACGAACAGACCGTTTTTGCCCGGCGTCAGGCCAACCTGACCGGAATACGTGGTATTGATCACCGCCAGTTCGATTTTGTCATCGTCAATTGCGCGGGTCAGCTGCGGAGCTTCAATCTCAACAATCTTGAGATGTTTCGGGTTCTCAATGATATCCAGCGACGTTGGCAACAAACCCACGCCGTCTTTCAGTTTGATCAGCCCTTGTTTTTGCAGCAGCAACAGCGAGCGGCCAAGGTTAGTCGGGTCGTTCGGCACGGCAACCTGCGCGCCATCGCTCAGCTGATCGATGGATTTGATTTTACGTGAATACGCAGCTATCGGATAAACAAAGGTTTTACCCACTTCCACCAGTTTATAGCCACGTTCTTTCACTTGTTTGTCGAGATACGGGCGGTGCTGGAAGGAATTGACGTCAATATCGCCGCTGCTCAGTGCAGAGTTAGGCAGCACGAAATCGTTGAAGGTCACCACTTCTACGTCCAGATTGTATTTATCTTTGGCCGTTTTCTTAATGGTTTCCCACATCTGCTGATCGATACCTGCACTGATGCCTACTTTAATGTGGTTCTCTTGAGATTTTTGGTCACAAGCGGTCAGCGCCAGAGCGCCAACCAGCGATAACGCCAGGAGTGTAATTTTTATTGCGGTACGCATGGGGTTTACTCTTTCCGTGAATAAAGAAGTGTTCAAATTGAAGCCGTAGCTTTACAGACACAGTGTTTCAAAACGTTTTCACATGAGCAAATACGAAAAAGAAATAACCTAATGCAAAAAGGGGATTTTCGGGCGGGAATTTATACGTTAATTCAATAAAACGATAACCAGAATGTTGTGAATTTGTTGTTTTACCTTTATACAACCTGTTTCAATAAAAACAAAACATGGCCTAGGATTATTCTTAAGACCATGTTTTTTCTGGGGTATATCATTACAAGTAAAATAATATTATCTTACATTCAATTCCGTTGCCCACGCAGAAACCGTATCAGGAGAAATATAATTTACTTCGTAAATACAACCACTTGTTGAAGATGTTAAATAGCCAATGCAGGGGAAAGAATCAGGATGCAATTCAACAAGAGCCTGCTGGATTTCTTCATCGCTCATTAAAGGTGAGATCGGGGCATCTGAAAACCGGAAGTAGTCTTCAAACATCCACGATATATAGTCCCTTTCACTCCTCAACACTCTCATATAACGCACTCCCTCCGGTTAAATCCCATTAAAAAAATAGCAGGGCGGTGGAATTCGTGCGAACAATAATTGAACTGAAATTGCCTTAAATCAAATAAAGCCCGCCGGAGGCAGGCTTCTGAGAGGTCAGGATCGCTTACGTGGAAAGATTTCCTGATCGCAAACGATCATTCTTTGGCGGAACGCAGTGCAACGGGCTGCGGGTGTGACAGGAAAATGGTGATGCCCGCCAGCAGCGTGAGCGCGCCGCCGAGAAGAAACGCACTGCTGACACCGGCATTGTCCGCGAGGATCCCACCAAACAACGCGCCCAGCGCCAGCGAGGTCTGAAATACGCAAACCAGTAACGCCGAACCGGTTTCAAACAAAGCGGGCGATGCCTGATAAGTCCAGATATTCAGACACACCGGCAGCGCACCAAACGCCAACCCCCAGAGGATCACCAGCGCGCTGGCCAGCGGCAACGGCAGGTTTAGCAGTGACAATGCCAGCACCGAAAGGCTCAGCAGCAACATGTTCAGCATGAAGGCTTTCTTCACGCCAAATTCACGCACGGTGATTTCCGTCGTCAACGTGCCAATCAGCCCTGCAACCCCGTAGCCCATCAGCAATAAGGAAATATCGCTGGCAGGCAGTTTCAGGTTAAAGCGCAGCCAGGGTTCGAGATAGGTGTAAGCCGCGAAATGGCCGCCCGCCATAAAGACGCCGATGATCAGCGCATAACGGATCCCCGCCACTTTCGTCACGCCGAGCATTGCGCGCAGGCCGATGGACTGCTGCGCGGGTAAAGAAGGCAGCGCCAGCCATTGCAGCACGAAGAAAACCAGCGCCAGCGCCGAATTGAGGGTAAACGCCATCCGCCAGCCGTACAGATCGCCGATAAACGCCCCTGCCGGAACGCCCGCCACGGTTCCGACGGCCACACCGGCGGTGATCAGCGAAATGGCGCGTGCGCCCTGCTCTTCCGCCACCAGCCTGCGCCCGGACGGAATAGCAAACGACCAGAAACCGCCGACACCGATGCCGAGAATGATGCGTCCAATCAGTAAGACGTTGAACGATTCCGCCATTACCGCGATGCCGTTTGCCAGAATCACTGACGCAGAGAGCAGTAAAAGCAGATTCCGGCGATCCATTTTTTTGGCGAAAAGCATAATCAGCGGCGCAGAAATTGCCGCAACCAGCCCCGGCAACATCACCGCCAGCCCGGCGTGGCCTTCCGTCACGCCCAGAGATTGCGCAATCGGCGACAGCAGGCCGATAGGCAGAAATTCAGTGTTAACCAGAACAAAGGTACCGCAGGCCAGTGAAAAGACCGCCAGCCAGCGGCGAAAAGCGGACGTCTCTGGCCGGGTGTCCAGCGATGAGCACTCAGTCATTATTGTTATCCTTAGCGAAGTGAATTATTACGGACATGTATTTTGATCGTAATAAAACGTGATCGCCGTCACCAGGTCAAGACTATTTATAACGACCGTTAGGGTATTTCTAATGACCATTTGGACTAAGCCAGAGCCCGCCTGCGATGCGGCTTACAGAGGGATCTTATGCCGCCGGTTTGCAGGGCACATACAGATAACGCGGACAGAAAATCTCTCCACATATAAAGTATGTTGTAACTAAGTTGCGTAACGAGCGGATCCCGGCAGGCATCCGCAGAAATGTGCTGAGTAAAAGTGACTGGTTTCTTCAGGGATAAGTTATCGATTTCATGTACTACTCTTCTGAAAATAACATGAATAATCAATCACTAATTGTTAACAGGCGCGGGGAAGCATACGGTGTTGTCACACAAACAACAGGGAGTTAAATATGGCAATTCCAGCTTACTTATGGCTCAAAGACGATGGCGGAGCTTGCATCAAAGGTTCAGTTGACGTTACCGGACGGGATGGTTCGATTGAAGTTTTAGGCTTCGGGCATTCGCTACATATTCCTACGGATGGTAATACTGGAAAAATCACTGGCACTCGCATACACGGCGCGCTTGGATTTGAGAAGGAGTTTGATCGTAGCAGTCCCTATTTGTATAAGGCGGTTGCGATCGGCCAAACGCTCCACTCCGCAGAATTTAAATGGTACAGAATCAATGACGCGGGCCAAGAAGTTGAGTACTTCAATATGCTTCTTGAACGCGTGAAAATCGTATCAATTGCCCCTTTGATGCACAACATCAAAAATCCCAATTTCGAAAAGCATAATCACAATGAAAGCATCGAACTACGTTACGAAAAAATCACCTGGAAATATTGTGATGGGAATGTCATTTTTGCCGATGCATGGAATGAGCGAGTAACTGCGTAAAATGGCAATCGTATGCAGCTATGTACTTAACGGCATGGAAACTTCAATACTTTGCTGTGCGGGGGTAGGGAATTTCCCTGCATTCTCGGGGCAGAGAAGTGGACGCAACAACCCAACATTAACCAACGTCACTGATATTGGTCCCCTCCCGACTGGTCGTTATTTCATTGTGAGTCGCCAATCTGGTGGAAGACTTGGCCCAATACGGGAGTTCGGTTTGAACAATTGGTATGGAACCGATAGGAGTACATGGTTTGGTTTGTATCGAGATGACGGTAAAATTAATGATGAAACATTCATTGCAGGGGTAAGACGGGGGAACTTTAGGCTTCACCCTATTGGTCCGCGTGCATTAAGTGAGGGGTGTGTAACAATGACCTCTCACTCCGATTTTGAATACCTGAGAGCAGAGTTACTAAATACTTCGATGATTGGCATACCAGGCACCTCGCTAAGGGCTCATGGGACTATCAGAGTCACATTAGGATGAAAGTAATAAAATACTTTTTAATCGCAGTCGGTTATTTGGTGGCATTTATCGTCATCACGTTTTTAGTCGCACAAATATCCGACAGCCTGATTAGTGATCAACAAATTGAACAATTTGCCCGCTATTTTGGCGTGTATGGGATTGAAAACATATTAGATCTGTACTTCGATACGTCGATGATTACCTCATCAATCATCGCAATATTAATCATTTGTCTCTGTCGTATTTATATCTGCTGGCGAACAAGCACTTTAACAAAATAACCCGTATGCTAAAGGCAGCTCAGGTGGTCTAGATCTGCACAAAATGCCCCGCGCTGACTTCGCGGTAATGCCGGGCGGGCGGCAGATAACTGGCGCTGCGCAGCGGGCTGGCGAGTTCTTCCGGCGCGATGGCTCGTTTACGGCGGACATCCGGGTCGGGCACCGGCACGGCGGCCAGCAGTTTGCGGGTATAGGCGTGCTGCGGGTTTTCGAAGATGTCTGCGCGCGAACCGATTTCCACGATTTCCCCCAGATACATTACCGCCACGCGGTGGCTGATGCGTTCCACGACGGCCATATCATGCGAGATAAACAGATACGCCAGCCCGAGTTCCTGCTGGAGATCGAGCATCAGATTGATCACCTGCGCTTTTACGGAGACGTCCAGCGCCGAGACGGCTTCATCGGCGATAATCATTTTAGGTTCCAGCGCCAGTGCGCGCGCGATGCAGATCCGCTGACGCTGGCCGCCTGAAAACTGATGCGGAAATCGGGACGCCATATTGCTTTGCAGCCCGACCTGTTCGAGCAGCTGCGCGACGCGGCGTTTTGCCCCTTCTGCATTGTGCAGGCCGAGGCTCATCATTGGTTCAGCAATCGCCTGGCCGATTCGCATACGCGGATTCAGGCTTTCATACGGATCCTGAAAAATCATCTGCGCCTGCGTGCGGATTTCCGTCAGATGCGCCGGATCTGCCCGGCGGATATCCTGACCGGTGATCAGCACGTCGCCGGAGGTGGCTTCGGTGAGGCGCAAAATCGTGCGGCCGGTGGTCGATTTTCCACAGCCCGATTCCCCGACCAGCGAGATCGTTTCGCCCGGTTGCAGGCTGAACGAGAGATCTTCAACCGCATGGACGCGCGCCGTCACGCGCCGCAGCAGGCCGGATTTCACATCAAAACGCGTGATCAGGTTTTTTACGTCGAGCACTGGCGGCCCGTCGCGTATCGTGTTGACCGGTTCGGCGACCGGCAGCGGTGCTCCGGTGCGCGTGTCCGTCAGCGGAAAACGGGTGGGCAGCGTCGTACCTTCCATCGCGCCGAGCCGTGGCACCGCAGAAAGCAGCGCGCGGGTATAAGCGTGTTGCGGCAGATGAAAAATTTCGCGCGTTGAGGCTTGTTCCACCGCTTCGCCGCGATGCATCACCAGCGTGCGGTCAGCGACTTCCGCCACCACGCCCATGTCGTGCGTGATGAACAACACCGACATCCCCTCTTCTTCCTGAAGCGATTTTATCAGCGCCAGAATTTGCGCCTGAATAGTGACATCCAGCGCCGTGGTCGGTTCGTCTGCAATTAATAAACGCGGATTACAGGCCAGCGCGATGGCAATCACCACCCGCTGGCGCATGCCGCCGGAAAAGCTCAGCGGATATTCATTGAGCCGGGAGGTGGCCGCCGGAATACGCACTTTTTCCAGCAACCGGACAGCTTCGGCGCGCGCGGTGGCGTCATCCATGCCGCGATGGCGTTTGAGCACTTCGGTAATCTGGACACCGATTTTCAGCACCGGATTCAGGCTGGTCATCGGTTCCTGAAAAATCATTCCGATGCGATTTCCGCGAATACTCTGCATCTGGCGCGCGTTCAGGCTGAGCAAATCCTGCCCGCCGAACTGGATTTTTCCCGAATAGCGGGCCTGTTTTTCATCCAGCAAACGCATGACCGACATCGCCGTCACGCTTTTCCCGGAGCCGGATTCGCCCACCAGCGCCAGCGTTTCTTTCGGGCCAATCGAGAAGGAAAGATCCCGCACGACGTTCAGCCATTCGCCGTCTGAGCTGAAAGCGGTATTAAGGCTTTCGACCTGTAAAACCGGATTGTGCATCTTCAATCCTTATTCCGGGGGTTAAGGATGTCGCGCAGCGCATCACCGACTAAGTTGATGGCGACAATCAGCACCAGCAACGTCACGCCGGGGAAGACGCTGATCCAGTAGTCGCCGGACATCAGGTAATCAAAGCCGTTGGCGATGAGTAAGCCCAGCGATGGTTCGGTCACCGGCAGGCCGATGCCAAGAAACGAGAGCGTGGCCTCAAGCATGATCGCGTAGGCAATGCGCATGGTCGCGACCACAATCAGCGGCGGCAGACAGTTGGGCAAAATGTGGCGAAACAGAATGCGCGGGTTCGACAGCGCCATGCTGCGTGCGGCGTCCACGTAACTTTTGCGGCGTTCAAGCAGCGCAGAACCGCGCACCGTGCGCGCGTAGTAAGCCCACTGCGTGACGATCAGCGCCAGAATAATTTTATCGACGCCCTGCCCGAGCACCGCCAGCAAAATCAGCGCGATTAATATCGGCGGGAAACTCAGCTGGATATCGACAACGCGCATGATCAGCGCATCGGTTTTGCCGCCGGCATACGCACTGGTCAGCCCCAGCGCTGCGCCAATAGTCAGGGCGATCAGCGCACTTGAAACGCCGACCAGCAGGCTGGTTCGCATGCCATAAAGAATGGCGCTCAGTAAATCGCGCCCCTGATCGTCCGTGCCCAGCCAGTAGATCATGCCGCTCATGCTGGCCGTGCCCGGTTTGAGGCGACCATCCATAATGTCGAGTTGCGATAAATCGTACGGATTTTGCGGCGAAATCCACGGCGCGAGCACCGCCAGCAAAATGGCGATCCCTAAAATAATCAGGCCGCAAAGGGAGAATTTATTGCGCAGCAGCGCGCGCGCAGTGTGATAAAACGCCGAATGCGCTTTGCCCTGCACGATGTTTCGCGTATGTACTGAATCAGATGTCATCAGCTTTCGCCTCCCAGCCGAACACGCGGATCGACCAGCACGTACAACACATCCACCAGCAGGTTGATCAGGCTGAACATCACTACTGTGATCATCAGATACGCCAGAATCACCGGCCGGTCGAGCACCGCAATCGAGTCAATAATCAGTTTGCCCATTCCCGGCCAGGCGTAAATGGTTTCGGTAACGACGGCAAACGCAATCAGGGATCCCAGCTCCAGACCGATGACGGTAATGAGCGGGATCAGCGTGTTTTTCAGAACGTGAACCAGCACGATGCGGCTTTCAGAAAGCCCTTTGGCGCGGGCAAAACGGATGAAATCCTGTTGCAGACATTCGAGCACACCGGCGCGGGTCAGGCGGATAATCAGTGAGATCTTGAACAATGCGAGATTGAACGCAGGCAGGACCAGATGAGCGAGGCCGTCAGCGGTAAACAGACTGACGGGTACGCCAAAAACGTCCACCGTTGCACCACGCCCCGACGCGGGCAGAACGCCCAGTTTGACGCTGAAAAACATAATCATCATCAGCCCGATCCAGAATGTGGGCAGGCTGAAACCTAAAATCGAGACGGTCATGATGGATTTGGAAAGCCAGCCGTCCGGGCGCAAACCGGCATAAACGCCGAGCGGGATCCCAATCACCAGCGCCAGCACAAACGCCACCAGCGCCAGTTCGAGCGTGGCGGGCATCCGCTGAAAAATCAGGTGCAGCGCGGGCTGGTTGTAGATAAAGGAGTTGCCCATGTCGCCGTGCAGCGCGTTCACCAGAAACAGGCCGTACTGTTCCCACACCGGTTTGTCGAGGCCGAAAGACTGGATCACGCTGAGCCGTTCGGCGGGCGTTGCGGTGGTGCTGAGCAGCAGATCCACCGGATTTCCCACCAGATAAACGCCGCCAAACACCAGCAGCGACATCACAAACAGCGTCAGTAACGTTTGTCCGAACCGGCCGAGCAGATATCGGCTCATTTTAGGGCAGTACCATAGCGGGAAATCACGCGGCGCAGCAGGCTGAAGAATCCGTATTCATCGACGGTCTGCATGACGTGCGCATTGGGCGGTGTCGCCAGTTTTTGCCAGAAATCAGCATAGGTATAACCGGCGGTTTTGCCGGAGATCTCAGCGCCCACGCGGGCAGGTAAACCATCGAACAGCCCCGGCTGTAGCAGCCAGGCGATCGCGGTGGCGTCATGAACCGGCCCGCCGTCCCGGCCAAAACGGCGTAAATCGCTGCGATCAAACGCGCCCAGCAGCGCCGCAATAGCCTGCCCCGGAAGGCCGCCATCCTGTTTCAGGGCGTCAATATCGTCGGTGCCAATCAGCGCCTGAAACGTCATATCCAGCGGCATGATCACCAGCGGAACGCCGCTGTTAAACACTTTTTCCGCCGCGTGCGGATCGGCGTACACGTTAAATTCAGCCCAGGGCACGCGGTGCCCGAGCGCGGTAAACGCGCAGCTCATGGTGACGATTTGTTTAATGCCGCGCGCCACGTCCGGGTGCATCCCGAGCGCCAGCGCAATATTGGTCATCGGGCCAATGACGCACAGCGTCACCGGGTCGTTGTCTCCGGCAGCTTTTCTCAGCGTGCGCACCAGAAAATCGACGGCGTGTTCCGCCTGTGGTTGCAGTTCGCAATCCGGCACCAGCTCATTTCTGAACGCGCCGATATGTGCATATTTGCCGTAAACCTGTTCACGCACCAGCGGACCGGGCGCACCGGCAAACACCGGCGTCGCAGTTTTTCCCGAGAGCGCGACAATTTTGCAGGCATTCTGTACGGCGTCTTTCAGCGCCACATTTCCGGCGACCACCGTCACGCCGAGCACGTCCAGTTCCGGCGAAGCCAGCGCCAGCCACAGCGCAATGGCGTCATCCACGCCCGGATCGGTATCAATAATGATGCGCTGCGTCATAGGATTATTTCCCGGCATAGCGTGAGAGCAGTTCGTAAAACAGCGCGAAGACTTTGTTCGCATCCACGCGTGTCACAATATCGACGTTCGGGGTTTCGCCCGATTTTCCGTACCAGTCGGCGACGGTCTGCCCCAGACATAACTCACTGTTATGTTCGATAAAGACCCGTGCTTTTTCCGTGCCGAACAGCTCCGGCGCAAGGACATACGCGATCACCAGCGGATCGTGTAACGGCCCGCCGCGGGAACCATATCGGCGCACGTCGTTGCGATCCCAAAACGCCATCAGCTCACCGAGTTGCGCAGAAATACGGCCGGAAACTTTCACAAACTTCGCCACATGTTCCGGCGTCAGAATGACCTGATGCGTCGCGTCGAGCGGTAAAACCGTGATGTTAAGCGGGCTGGAAAAAACGATATGCGCGGCGTGCGGATCGGCCAGCATGTTGAATTCAGAAGTCATGGTGCGGTTACCGGCTTCGCGGTACGCGCCGCCCATCAGCACCACGCGGGAAATACCGGCGGCGATGTGCGGTTTGATGCGCAGCGCCGTGGCAAGGTTGGTCAGCGGCCCGAGTACGCAAAGCGTCAGCGGCTGATTATCCGCAATCGCCTGCTCGCAGCTGTCGATAAGGAAATTAACGGCGTGCTGAGTTTCAGGCTGCTTTTTGGGTGCCGGAAACGCGGTATTCCCCAGGCCGTTTTCACCGTGGAACTGGCCGTGGATGGGCGCGCGCAGCATCGGCTGATGGCATCCGGCAAATACCGGAATGTCCACACGATAACCCAGTTCGGTAATTTGCAGCGCGTTGCGGGTGGTATTCATCAGCGGCTGATTACCGCACACCGTGCAGATGCCGAGAATGTCCAGCTGCGGTGCAACAAAAGCACTGAGCAGCGCAATGGCATCATCGATGCCCGGATCGCAGTCAATAATCACTGGCAGAGTTTTCATAAGGCACCGACCGAACGCAGGACTTCTGCAATTTCCTGACGCGCAGGATCATTGAGCGGAATTTGCGGCGGGAGCGGATCACCGACTTCAAATCCCTGCAATTGCAGTGCGGCTTTGATGCATCCGGCAATCGAATATTTGGCGAAGATTTCGTTGATGCGCCACAGCGGCCGTTGCAGTTCCATGGCTTTTTTCCAGTCGCCCTGGCGTGCGGCTTCATAAAGCGCGAGGCTCTGTTTCGGGACTATACAGGCCGGTCCGGCCATCCAGCCCACGCCACCAATCATCATCACACACACCGGAATATGCGCCGACGCGGCAAAGACCTGCATCCGCCCTTGCGTGCGTTCAATGATCGACAGCAGCCGCCCGGTATTGGTCGACGCATCTTTAATATAGTTAATATTTTCAACATGACTCAGCCGCTCAATCACCGGCAGGCTGAGATCGGAACGCTGGAATTGCGGATTGGTGTAGAGCACGACGGGCAGTTTTCCGGCGGCCAGCGCGATGGCACGGAAGTAATCTTCCACGCCCTGTTCGGGCACCGGGAAATACGCCTCCAGGATCGCCAGAATACCGTCGGCACCCAGAGCGGCGTAGCGAGCGGTTTGCGCGACGGCGTCCTGGATGGTGGTGGCTGCGACTCCGGCGATTACCGGAACGCGGCCCCGAGCGGCTTCGACGACGGTTTTGACTATCTCAGTGCGCTGCTCTGCGCTGAGATAAGCAAACTCACCTGTACTGCCCAACGGCGTCAGACCGTGCACGCCGCTATCAATCAGATGCCCGACCAGTGCCGTGAGCACCGGTTTGTCTATCTGGCCGTCGGGGGTAACCGGCGAAACCAGATAGGGATACACACCGCTAAAAGAAGTCATAGCTTCTCTCTCTTTTCTTAGAACAACCCTGGTGTTGGTGCTCTATTCCCGCCTTGGTTCGGTATGCACGTTGTCCGTGTTCTTATGCCGCTGAACACTTACTTTTGATGGACAAAGTACGGCAATGTGTAGCCATCAGATCGGCCGGTGTAGCTGTAAGGGGTTTTCATCGCCCAGGTATACGAGAGGAACAGCAGCGGAAGGGTGCCTTCGTCCTTCATCGCAATCTCTGTGGCCTGTTGCAACAGCTTTTCGCGCTGGCCGTCGTCGAGGGTTTCCCGCGCTTTGGCCAGCGTTTGATCAAATTCAGGATTCGAGTAACGCCCGCGGTTACCCTGCCCGCCGTTCGGCCCGAAAGTTTCGAGCAACGGCCCGAGTACGCCGGACGCCTCACCGGTTTCGATCGCCGCACCGCCCATAATCAGACTGAAATCGCGTTTGGATGCACGCGAAAAATACACGCTGCCCGGCATGGTCACGACGTCGGTTTTAATGCCAACGCGGCTGAACATCTGACCCAGCGCCTGCGCAATTTTAGAATCGTTCGGGTAACGATCGTTTGACGCGTGGAACGTCAGGGTAAACCCGTCCGGATATCCGGCCTGCGCGAGCAGCTGTTTGGCTTTTGCCGGATCATAAACCGGTGCGGCAATCGACGGCGTGTAACCGAAATACCCTTTCGGCACCAGCTGTGACGCCGGAACGCCCTGCCCGTCCATAATGCGGTCAACGATTGCCTGACGATTAATCGCCAGCGACATCGCCTCACGCACTTCCCGTTTTTTCAGCGGATTGCTACCGTCCGGCCCTTTGGCAAACGGCGACACATCGCGATCCTGATCCGGGTGTAAATACAAAATGCGGTTACCGGCGACAGATTCCAGATGCAGGCTGGTTTGTTTCGCCAGATCCCGCCCGTCCGCCGTCGGCACGCTTTCAATTAAATCCACGTCACCGGAACGCATCGCGGCCACGCGTGCGCTCGGGTTTTTGAAGACGCGCAACGTGACTTTGTCCCACTGCGATTTTCCGTCCCAGTACTGGTCATTACGCGCCAGCACCACGTTGTCGTCCGGCGTCCAGCTGACAAATTTGAACGGCCCGGTGCCAATAACGTCTTTCCCTTCATTCAGGGTTTGCGACGGCACCGTTTCCAGACGTGCCGGTAAAATTGCTACGCGACTCAGGTTGTTAAGCAATAAAGGTGTAGGCGTTTTAGTGACAATTCTCACCGTTAACGGGTTCACTTCTGTGACGTCAGCAATGTCGTTGACGTAAGGCGTGTAGGCGCTCGGGCTGTTTTTAGACGCCAGTGCCACGCGTTTGATGCTGGCGATCACGTCTTTGGCGGAGAAGTCACTGCCGTCGTGGAATTTCACGCCGGGACGCAATGCGAATTCCCAGGTGGTGTCGTTGATAACTTTCCACGAGACGGCAAGTGCAGGCGAAATGTGTTGTTTTTCGTCCTGATTCACCAGGCCGTCGAAGATGTTGCGGGCCATCGCGCTGTTGGCGCCACCCACGTAAAACTGAGGATCCATCGAAGTCGTTGACGCAGCAAGACCAATATTCAGGTCAGCAGCTTGCGCCGCAAAGGTTTGAAACCCTGAAATGGTGGCCAGCGCCGAGGACAACACTGCGGCCAGAACGGACTTTCTCATGCATTTAACCCTTAATTTTTTTAGATTTTCAGGCAATGTGTGACAGATCGTAAATTGGAGTCTAGGGGGTGGACTTCTGGATTGAAAATTGTATTTTGTGTTACATCCATAAACAAATGTTATGGATTCTGAGGAAATATTATGAAAATTAATCCCCGACAGGTCGAAGCCTTTCACAAAGTGATCCTCACTGGCGGGATTACGGCGGCGGCGAATATGATGAATATCACGCAGCCCGCGGTCAGCAGGCTGATCCGTGACTTTGAATATGCCATCGATCTGAAGCTGTTTGACCGCGACGGGCGCGGGCTGATTCCGCGCGACGATGCCATCAAGTTGTACCGTGAAGTCGAACGTCTTTACCTCGGACTTGAACATATTTCACGTATCGCCGACGAAATCCGTCATTCAAAAGGCAGTGTTTTGCGCATCGGCAGCGTCGCGGCGCTTTCGCCGTTGTGCGTCGAACACGTTCTGCCGCCGCTGATTGAAGAGATTGCGGATATCTCGCTGTTTCTCGATATCGAAAGCACGACGCACATTATGGATGTGGTGACCGGCAACCAGTACGACGTAGGGTTTATCTTCGGAAAGCCCGATGTGAAAGGGCTGGAAGCCGAGATGCTGGCAACCGCCAAAGCCGTGGCCGTGATGTCGCCGAGGCATCCGCTGGCGAAACAGGATGTGGTCACCGCCATGGATCTGACCCGCTATCGCCCCATTATTCCCGGCCGGAAAACGCCGCTGCGAGAACAGCTGGATCAGGTCATGAGCCGCCTCGACTTGTATATGAACAACCCTATCGAAACGTCGCTTAATAATTGCTGCATTATGGCGGGGAATAATCTGGGCATCGGCATCGTTGATTACATTACGGCGCGCAACCACAAGAGCGATATTGTGCTCAAGCCCTTTACGCCAGACATAAGTATTGCCTATCTTGCCGTATTCCCGCCGCAGATCCCGAAAAGCCGTCTGGTAGAACATATTACTAAAGAAATGAAGACCTTAATCGAAGGCTATCTGTAGCTACTTGCAGCCCACGTCAGTAAAACTCACCAAAAGGTTCACACAAAATCATACTTCTTAGTGATCTCTGTCACATTCCTCACACCAAACGACGCTCTCGTGGGCAAATAGTGCGCCCATATAGACTTAAAAGCTATAAATCAGCGTTTAAATATCATTTATTTGAATAAGTTAAATTATTTAATTATTAAATATCAATGCCCTACCTTGTCGCCGCACAAAGAGTAATCTCACTTATAATAATTTACCTAATTTCAAACTCTTCGTTACACATTCACAACCCCGATGAGAAGTATTACTATTTGCCCGAAATTGTCCTATCTGGTTCATTTGATAACGGGTGTTCATTACGTGTTTCCAGCTTTTCCCACATCTTGACTACAATATTTTTGTCGACAACATAAGTGCAGTGAGATAAATCATGCCAACAACTAAGAGTAAATGGACCTGGCTCCTCTGGCTGCTGAGTGCGCTGATGGCCGTTATCGGCCTGACACTCGGCATCGGCGGTGCGTATCTGGCCACATTGGGAGGAAGCATTTACTTCCTGCTGATGGGTCTGGCCCTCGTCGTTTCCGCCGTTTTAATTTTCAAAGGCAAGCCTTCGGGCGCGTGGCTCTACGCCGTCGCCTTCGTGCTTTCTGTTATCTGGGCTATCTGGGACGCCGGTTTCACCTTCTGGCCGCTGTTCTCCCGCCTGTTCACGTTCGGCGTTCTGGCCTTCCTCGTCGCACTGGCGTATCCGCTGCTGAAAACGCGCGCGGGCCTTGTTGCCCGCAAAGGGCCGAGTTTCTCACTCGCCGCCGTGCTGGCAGTTGCCCTGATCGCGGCATTCGGTAACACGTTCGTCCCGACGCCAATCATCAGCGCCGACAACGATCAGGTTCCGGTCAAACCGGTTGATAAAGGTGCGGAACAGAAAAACTGGGCGAACTGGGGTAACACCACCGCAGGCGACCGTTTTGCTGCACTGGATCAGATCAACAAAACCAACGTCGATAAACTGCAGGTGGCGTGGACGGCTCATACCGGCGATATCCCGCAGAGTAACGGTTCCGGCGCTGAAGACCAGAACACCCCGCTGCAAATCGGTGACAAACTGTTTGTATGTACCGCGTACAGCAAAGTGATCGCCCTGAATGTGGATGACGGTAAAAAGCTGTGGTCTTACGACTCCAACTCTACCGCGCCTAACTGGCAGCGTTGCCGTGGTCTGGGCTATTACGAGAACAGCAGCGTAAACAGCGCAGCGCCACAGGCACCGGCTGCCATTCCTGCGGCTGAACCGGCCACTCCAAACGCCGCTTCAGAAGCTGCCACGCCTGCAACAGATGCGCCGCAAGCGCCTGCTGCCACCGGCGGCACCGTCAGCGCGACCTGCGAACGCCGTCTGTTCCTGCCAACCATCGATGCGCGTCTGATTGCCATCAACGCCGACACCGGCAAGCCTTGCGCTGATTTCGGTGACAACGGCGTGGTTGACCTGAAAGTCGGCATGGGCGAAGTGAAACCCGGCTATTACCAGCAAACCTCTACCCCGCTGGTCGCGGGTAATGTCGTGGTTGTTGGTGGACGCGTGGCGGATAACTTCTCCACCGGCGAACCTCCGGGCGTAGTGCGTGCGTTTGACGTTCACACCGGCGCACTGGTATGGGCATGGGATCCGGGTAATCCGAACATCACCAAACTGCCACCGGAAGGTCAGACTTACACCCGCGGTACGCCGAACGTCTGGTCTGCGATGTCCTACGATCCGAAACTGGGTCTGATTTATATGCCAACCGGCAACGCCACGCCTGACTTCTTCGGCGGCACGCGTACCGAGCTGGATGATAAATACAGTTCATCCGTGGTCGCTGTTGAAGCCACAACCGGTAAAGTCCGCTGGACGTTCCAGACCACGCATCACGATCTGTGGGACTTCGACCTGCCGTCTCAGCCGCTGCTGTATGACCTGCCGGACGGCAAAGGTGGCAGCACGCCGGTTCTGGTGCAGACCTCCAAACAGGGCATGATCTTCATGCTGAACCGCGAAACCGGCCAGCCGGTCGCGAAAGTGGAAAATCGTGAAGTGCCGCAGGGTAACGTCCCTGGCGAACGCTACTCCAAAACGCAGCCTTTCTCTGTCGGTATGCCAAACATCGGCAACCAGACGCTGAAAGAATCTGACATGTGGGGCGCGACGCCGATGGATCAGTTGCTGTGTCGCATCGAGTTTAAAGGAATGCGTCACGAAGGCGTTTATACGCCTCCGGGTCTGGATCGTTCCCTGCAATTCCCGGGTTCTCTGGGCGGCATGAACTGGGGCAGCGTGTCGGTTGACCCGAACAACGCCATCATGTTCGTGAATGATATGCGTCTGGGTCTGGCGAACTACATGGTTCCGCGTGCACAGGTTCCGACCGGCGCAAGCGGTATTGAGATGGGGATGGTGCCGATGGACGGTACGCCGTACGGCGCAGTCCGCGAGCGCTTCCTGTCTCCGCTGGGCATTCCTTGCCAGAAACCACCGTTTGGCACCATGTCTGCGGTTAACCTGAAAACCGGTAAAATCGTCTGGCAGGTTCCTGTCGGTACGGTAAAAGACACCGGTCCGCTGGGCATCAAAATGCGTATGCCAATGGAAGTCGGTATGCCAACGCTGGGCGCTAGCCTGTCAACGCAATCCGGCCTGCTGTTCTTCGCCGGTACGCAGGATTTCTATCTGCGCGCATTTGATACCGCAACCGGTAAAGAAATCTGGAAATCCCGTCTGCCGGTGGGCAGCCAGTCTGGCCCGATGACGTACGTTTCACCGAAAACCGGTAAACAGTACATCATCATCAGCGCCGGTGGCGCACGTCAGTCCGCAGAACGCGGCGACTACGTGATCGCCTACGCACTGCCTGATCAGAAGTAATTCGATTTAATTTTGTCGAAAAACAAAGCCCGCCGGTGTGAACTGGCGGGC
>NZ_JAFMOZ010000036.1:0-905 GCF_019049615.1 Rahnella sp. BCC 1045
CTTTTATTCAATGTTGCATGTTGTGGATCGAAATCAGTCATATCCTTTAAAGGTTTGTTCCATATTGCTGAACCGCTTTTGTAAAACCACTCTGAAGGATGTTTTACGATTAACATATTCAGTTGCGGGTTGAGCATAGTGTAGTGAATAGCATTTCTTATTATATTTGTGTCGTACCACTGCTTACCATCGTAGCCGTTTATCCAGTTCAGAATGCGCTGGTAACTGTCAGGTATTAGCGCAGCATCAACGCCGAGATACTGTTTAGCAGCCTCTTTTAAGATGTTCAGTAGCTGCGACACAAAGTCACTGGGTTTATCCTGACCGTTCATGTGAAGTATGACGTCACCGGCGCTGCTTTCAATCGCATTAAATCCACGTGCTTCAAGATCGTACTGGTGTACCGGGGTCATGTCTGACTCTGCAATCCAACAAGACTCCTGATCGATACGGTAATACTTTTTCCCAGATTCATCCGGGCATGCGGCGGGTAATTTGCTGACTGGAAGGCACCATGTCGACGTCGTTTTGCCGTCTATGGCAGTAAAAACCCATAACTGTGGGGTCGATTTCTTCTTGGCTTTTTTAGACTTCTTCCCTTCTTTCTCAGGTTCTTCTGGAGCCGGTGGCTTTGGTGCCCTCGCCGTCCGCGTGAGCCCCGGGACAATTTTCAGGAACTGTTCGCCAGTCTTCACATGTTCCGGATTGGTGAGAAAAGTCTTCAGACGTTCGTCATCGGTAAAACACTCAATATGAACGCGATAGTCCGATTCTTTACCCTGGTCATAGGCATCTTCGAAATACCCCATGTGCCCGATTGCAGCACCGGCTTTGATGGGTAAAGGCGTATTCAGATTAACAACCTGATCGAACTTCATGGCATCGAGAACGGGCATTGGCTGCTC
>NZ_JAFMOZ010000035.1:0-861 GCF_019049615.1 Rahnella sp. BCC 1045
CACCTTCGACGGCTTACAGAACGCTCCCCTACCCAACAACGCCTAAGCGTCGCTGCCGCAGCTTCGGTGCATGGTTTAGCCCCGTTACATCTTCCGCGCAGGCCGACTCGACCAGTGAGCTATTACGCTTTCTTTAAATGATGGCTGCTTCTAAGCCAACATCCTGGCTGTCTGTGCCTTCCCACATCGTTTCCCACTTAACCATGACTTTGGGACCTTAGCTGGCGGTCTGGGTTGTTTCCCTCTTCACGACGGACGTTAGCACCCGCCGTGTGTCTCCCGTGATAACATTCTTCGGTATTCGTAGTTTGCATCGAGTTGGTAAGCCGGGATGGCCCCCTAGTCGAAACAGTGCTCTACCCCCGAAGATGAGTTCACGAGGCGCTACCTAAATAGCTTTCGGGGAGAACCAGCTATCTCCCGGTTTGATTGGCCTTTCACCCCCAGCCACAAGTCATCCGCTAATTTTTCAACATTAGTCGGTTCGGTCCTCCAGTTAGTGTTACCCAACCTTCAACCTGCCCATGGCTAGATCACCGGGTTTCGGGTCTATACCTTGCAACTTGACGCCCAGTTAAGACTCGGTTTCCCTACGGCTCCCCTATACGGTTAACCTTGCTACAAAATATAAGTCGCTGACCCATTATACAAAAGGTACGCAGTCACCCAACAAAGTAGGCTCCCACTGCTTGTACGTACACGGTTTCAGGTTCTATTTCACTCCCCTCGCCGGGGTTCTTTTCGCCTTTCCCTCACGGTACTGGTTCACTATCGGTCAGTCAGGAGTATTTAGCCTTGGAGGATGGTCCCCCCATATTCAGACAGGATGTCACGTGTCCCGCCCTACTCATCGAACTCACA
>NZ_JAFMOZ010000034.1:0-803 GCF_019049615.1 Rahnella sp. BCC 1045
ATATTATATGCTCTGGGACCTTTTGCTAACGCCTGGATAGTAAAAGATACTTGGTCACCAGCATTAAGATATTTATCATCCCCGTTAATTTCAGAGTAAAAGAAAAAAACGTCCTTTCCTTTTTCCCTTGTGATAAATCCCCAACCTTTAAAAGCGTCGAATGTCTTCACCATGCCAAAAAAAATCTCTTCATCATTCATAACCATATCTCTTTTTTGGTTGGCATCGTTCTAAAGTGGGATTTCAATTTCTTCCGCCACACCCTTGAAAGTGCCTTATTATTTCTAGATAAAATACCTAACTTGCCATAAACTTTATTTATCGTATCAACCTGCCCATATTTTAATTCCAGCTTTGAATCTATTCTTAAAACGCTTTTGCAGACACGAATTATCTGATTTTTTTCATTATCATCATATAATGGGAAGATATTAGAAAGTCTTTCCCTCAGTGCTTTATGATTCGACTGATCAAGGCGATTTAACTTAGCGACAAGCCCAGAAGTCTTATTCCACAATTCATGATATGACTCTTGATATTTTTTTGCAGAATATTCATTTTCACATACACGAACCATCAATCTTATATATCGTCTTTCATTCCTAGTTGTTTTAGGTAGCGCATGACCTACCCAGAGTCCAGTCACCTGAAAACCATTCTTTTTTTCTTTGATATTCTCAATTTTATTTTTTTTCTTGTTTAATTTGAGATCATATTTTTTAAACATACTAATAACAGACTTTATTGAATTACCAATCAGATTTTCACTGAGATCTTTTGATGACGAAATAGTAATATCATCT